>DATCJI010000482.1:0-2415 GCA_036562835.1 Xanthobacteraceae bacterium
CGCCGTGCATGTCGCGCGCCATGCGCGCGATCTCGAGCGCCTTGCCGCAATTGTTGCGCTTGAGGAGCGAAACCGCGGGCGGCGCGGCCCTGCCCTGCTCCAGCAGCCGGCCCAGCCGCAGCGCGGCATGCAGGCCCAGCGTGATCTCGGTCTGCATGTCGGCGAGCTTCTTCTGCACGAGCTGATTGGCCGCGAGCGGGCGGCCAAACTGCTTGCGCTCGAGCACGTATTGCCGCGCGCGATGCCAGCAAAACTCGGCGGCGCCCATTGCGCCCCAGGCAATGCCGGCGCGAGCCACATTGAGACAGCTGAAGGGACCGGCCAGTCCCTTCGCGCCGTGCAGCAGGTTCTCCTCCGGCACGAATGCATCGTCGAGCACCACTTCGCCGGTGATCGACGCGCGCAGGGAGAGCTTGCCTTCGATCTTCGGGGTCGAAAATCCTTCCGTGCCGCGTTCGACCAGAAAGCCGCGGATCACGCCGTCGAGCTTCGCCCAGACGAGCGCCACATCGGCGACGGGTGAATTCGTGATCCACGTCTTGCTGCCGGTCAGGCGATAACCGCCCTGCACCTTTTCAGCGCGCGTGACCATGGAGCCTGGATCAGAACCATGATCCGGCTCCGTCAGTCCGAAGCAGCCGACGATTTCCCCCGTGGCGAGTCTGGGCAAAAATTTCTTGCGCTGCGCCTCGCTGCCGAAGGTGAAGATCGGGTGCATCACCAGCGATGACTGCACCGACATGGCCGAGCGATAGCCGGAATCCACCCGCTCGATCTCGCGCGCAATCAGGCCGTACGCGACATAACCCAGCCCGGCGCCGCCATACGCCTCGGGAATGGTCGGGCCGAGCAGCCCCAAGGCTCCCATCTCGCGCACGATTGCGGAATCGTGCCGCTCTTCCCTATTGGCCATGAGCACGCGGGGAAAAAGCTTGTCCTGCGCATAGGCGCCCGCGGTATCGCGCACCATGCGCTCCTCTTCGGTGAGCTCGCTCTCGAAGTCGAGGGGATCGTCCCACCGGAACGGCGCCTCCTTGGCTGAGGCCGCTCCGGGATGTTCACGCTTCTCCGCAACTTGCGACACTTGCGACACTTGCGACACTTGCGACATTGGGACACTCCGGGTTTTTGCCGGCCTCATTTCATGCGCCCGTTGCTTGCGCAGTGGCAAGAGGATTCCGCGCGTCCAGCCGCAGGTTGGCCGGGGCCACCATGCATTATGCGGTCTGTGACAAGACCGGTAATCCCCATTTCAGCCCCGGGAAACGAGCGTAATCGCGATCGAGAGTGATCCACTCGCACCCCCATTCGATTGCGAGCGCCGCAAACCACGCATCCGTAACGCGACGTCCCAGAATTTGCGTTTCAACACACAGTCGCCTGAAAATACTCCAATGTCGCTCCCCCGGCTCAATTACTTGACAATGTGGCTGCGCGAGAAGGTCTTCACAAAAGCCAAATGCTTCCTCAATTCCGCTGGGTATCTTGAACGCTCGAAAATTGGTGGTGATGCGTACGAGCGCTGCCAGAACCATCGGCGATAGACCGAACTGAGTGTCACTCGACACCACGTTTAGGAGCCAAGCGCGGCAAAGCGCATGTTGAGGCAAGTCGGCGCGGAAAGCGTAAATCAACGTATTTACGTCCGGCAAAATCATTTCAAATGCGGCAACCGTCGAACATATTCCAGGTCATCCGCTTCCTCGAGAACCGAGATCTCGCTTAACTGCACGCCGGGCACCAGCCCACCTCGAGCCTTGCTTACGCGCGGCACTGCTCGCTTGGGCTTTGAGCTGCGCGGCTCGGCTGTGACCACGCGCAACCCCTCGGCTATCAAAGAAGTAAGCGTGCGGCCTTCTGCGGCAGCTTTACGTTTGGCACGCCTCAGCAGATCTTCCGGCAGCCTAATAGTGGTCCGCTCCGCCATATGTCTAGACATATCATGTATCTGTATATATGTCTACCCATGAGACGGCGGCGACCAGGGGAAAGGTTGCCCCTGATCTGTTTGGTGCCATTGGATTCCGCGCTGCCGACGGCAAACTGGCAGGCCATGCGGCCGAATATTATAATGACAGACGCGCGTGCGCCCGTAGCTCAGCTGGATAGAGCGCTGCCCTCCGAAGGCAGAGGTCACAGGTTCGAATCCTGTCGGGCGCGCCAGTTATTTCAATCAGTTAACCGTCCTTTTAGTTCGCGCTCTAGGGTGCCCGTCCGCAGTATGTCCGCGTAATCCGTTCGGCGCACGTTCTCAGATCGAGACCGCGTCATGAGCAAACATGGCGCGTTCAATCAATATGCCGAGCGTCTCGTCGAGAACGGATTTACAGTCACCGCAGCGCACGGTAAGGCTCCCATCATTCCAAAATGGCAGAATCCGAAACCAACCGATGCTCGATGGTTGAGGCGCGTTCT
>DATCJI010000103.1:0-14420 GCA_036562835.1 Xanthobacteraceae bacterium
CCTACGAAAAGGTGCTTACTCCGCTGCCACGCGGCGCGTTTGCGCATAGGCGAGGAGCGCATCGTCCGCAACCGGCACGATGGGCGTGAAGTCGCGATGCGCGATCCACTCGGGCCGGGTGAATTTCGTGATGTGGTTGGAGACGGCGCACAGCGTCAGATACACGATCTTGCGCGGATAGGGTGTGATGTTCGGCGATGAGCCGTGCACCAGGTTGCCGTGAAACATCAGAACCGAACCGGCCTTTCCGGTCGGCGCGACGATACCGATGCCGCCGCGCGGGGCCGCCTCGTTGCACAGCCGCGTCACTGTTTCGTGATCGAGCGTCCACAGTGGGTATGACGTGGTGCTCGTGTCATGGCCCGCGGCCAGGGTCCCGTACCTGTGGCTCCTCGGGATGAGCATGAGTGGCCCGTTGACGGGGTAGACCTCATCCAGAAAGATCGAAATGTTCATCGCGCGCGGCTTCGGCATTCCATCGTCGCGCGCCCAGGTGCCGTAATCCTGATGCCATTGCCACACGTCGCCTTCGAAGGCGGCCTTGGCATTGATCTTGAACTGGTGGACGTAAACGCCTTCGCCGAACAGCTGCTGCAGCGGCTCGACCAGCCGCGGATGGTGCGCCATCAGGCGGAATGCCTCATTATACTCATGGGCCGCGAAGGCGGTGCGCGGCGCTCCGGTTTTCTCGCGCCACACCTCCTTGCGGTTGGTGCGCAAAATGGCGTCGCCCTCCTCGCGCAGGAGCGCCACCTCTTCCTCGCTGAAGCAACTGGGGAAGAACATGTAGCCCTGCTCGTCGAAGCTTTTGATCTGCTCGGATGTAAGCTTCATGGCGTTCCTCCTGTGCCGCCCGCTCGCCCGGCGTCACTGTACGCCCCGGAGCCGAAGAAATCACCCGGATATATCGCGCGCCAGTCTTGCTTGACGCGAGCCCGGCGCTTAGGAAGCGCACGCCACAGGCGAAGCGGAGATTCTCATGGCGCTGCTTGCGCAATCGCTCAGTCGCATCAAACCCTCTGCCACCATCGCGGTCACCGACAAGGCGCGTGCGCTCAAAGCGGCGGGACGCGACGTCATCGGTTTGGGCGCGGGCGAGCCGGACTTCGACACGCCCGAGAACATCAAGCGCGCCGCTGTCAAAGCCATCGAGGGAGGCAAGGCCTCGAAGTATACAGCGGTTGACGGTATCCCGGAGCTCAAGGCGGCCATCGCCCGCAAGTTCAAGCGTGAAAACGGGCTCGAATACCGCCCCAGCCAGATCATCGTCGGCACCGGCGGCAAGCAGGTGCTGTACAACGCGTTCGTGGCCACGCTCGACCCGGGCGACGAGGTGATCATTCCCGCGCCCTACTGGGTGAGCTATCCGGACATGGTGATGCTCGCCGGCGGCGAGCCGATCGCGGTGCCCACCACGATCGCATCGGGATTCAAAATGTCGCCCGAGGCGCTCGCACGGGCAATCACGCCGCGCACCAAATGGGTGCTGCTCAATTCGCCATCCAATCCGACGGGCGCCGCCTACACGCGTGCCGAGCTCAAGAAGCTCACCGACGTGCTGGTGCGACATCCGCAGATCTACGTCATCACAGACGACATGTACGAGCACCTGGTCTACGACGAGTTCGAGTTTTCGACCCCGGCGCAGGTCGAGCCCAGGTTGTACGAGCGCACGCTTACGGTGAACGGACTGTCGAAGACCTACTGCATGACCGGCTGGCGCATTGGCTATGCGGGTGGTCCCGAGCCATTGATCAAGGCGATGGCGATGATCCAGTCGCAGTCGACTTCGAACCCGAGCGCTGTGTCCCAATGGGCAGGCGTGGAAGCCCTGGAGGGACCGCAGGATTTCATTGCCGAGCACAATGCGATCTTCAAGGAACGCCGCGATCTCTGCGTGTCCATGCTCAATCAGGCGCGCGGCATCCAGTGCCCCAAGCCGGAAGGTGCGTTCTATGTGTTTCCTTCATGCGCCGGCACCATGGGGCGTGTGGCGCCGAGCGGAAGCAAGCTCGAGAGCGACGAGGATTTCGTGACCGAGCTTCTGGAGGCGGAAGGGGTTGCGGTGGTGCAGGGCACGCCGTTCGGCTTCGGCCCCGCGTTCCGTATCTCCTATGCGACCAAGACCGAATACCTCGAGGAAGCCTGCCGCCGCATCCAGCGTTTCTGCGGCAACCTGAAGTAGGGTGGGTTGAGCGCAGCGAAAACCCACCATGATGGGTTACGGCGCTGCGCGCCTGACCCATCCTACGGAACTGCGTAGCACGCCTCTTGCCAATCCCCCCTCCGTCCTGAAACGATGGCGGCAGCGGTTCCGGCAAATAAGGCCGCAGCGAAATAAAGGGAGAGGAAATGGCACAGAACGGCACACGAGCGACGGGTCCACGGTGCATTGCGCTGGTGGGCCCGTTCCAGAGCGGCAAGACCACGCTGCTCGAAGCCATCCTTGCCCGTACCGGCACCATCGCGCGCCAAGGGTCGGTGGATGCCGGGAACACGGTGGGCGACGCCAGCAAGGAGGCACGCAGCCACCGCATGAGCGTCGAGCTGTCGGTGGCCAGCGCCGAGTTCATGGGCGACAGCTACACTTTCATCGATTGCCCGGGCTCCATCGAATTCGTGCACGACATGCGCGCGGCGCTGCCGGCGGTGGACGCGGCGGTCGTGGTATGCGAGCTCGACGAGAAGAAGATTCCCCAGCTGCAGCTCATCCTGCGCGAGCTGGAAGAGCAGAAAATCCCGCGCTTTCTGTTCCTAAACAAGATCGACAAGGCGGATGTCACCATCCACGAGGCATTGACGCTCCTGCAGCCGGCCTCGCGCAGCAAGCTCTTGCTGCGTCAAATTCCCACATTTTCAGGCGATCTCATCAGCGGTTTCGTCGATCTCGCCCTCGAACGCGCCTTTGTTTACAAGGAGAATGCGCGCTCCGAAGTCGTGCCGCTCGAAGGCGATGCGCTCGATCGGGAAAAGACCGCGCGCTTTTCCATGCTGGAGACGCTCGCCGACCACGACGATCAGCTTATGGAGCAGCTGCTCGAGGACATCCAGCCGCCGCGCGACAAGGTGTTCGACGACCTCACAAAGGAGCTGCGGGAAGGGCTCGTCTGCTCGGTGCTGCTCGGCTGTGCCGCACGCACCAACGGCGTGCTGCGGCTGATGAAGGCGCTGCGGCATGAATCGCCGGGCGTGGCGGAAACGGCGGCGCGTCTCGGCATGAAAGCCGGTGCGGAAGCCATGGCCTACGTCATGAAGACGCTGCACACCACGCACGGCGGCAAGATGTCGATCACGCGCATTCTCAGAAGCCAGGTGAGCGACGGCACCACGTTCAGCACGCCGGAGCGCGAAGCCGGCCGAGTCGCCGGCATTTTCAAGCTGCAGGGCCAGGCCAGCGAAAAGCGCGGTCCGGCACAGGCCGGCGAAACGGTTGCGCTCGCCAAGCTCGACCATGCCAACACCGGAGATACCTTGACGGCAGGAAAGCAGGCGCATGCGCCGCTGGCCACCGGGCGCGCATACCCGCCGGTGCTCGCGATGGCCGTCGCCACCAAGGAGCGCAAAGACGAGGTCAAGCTCGGCCAGGCGCTGCACAGGCTTCTGGAAGAAGATCCCTCGATCAGCGTCGTGCACAATCCCGAAGCTCACGAAGTTGTGCTGTGGGGCCAGGGAGAGATGCAGTTGCGCGTTGCGGTCGAGCGCCTGTCCGACCGGTTTGGCGTGCCAACCGTGTCGCACAAGCCCACGGTCGGTTATCGCGAGACCATCAAGAAGCCGATCGTGCAGCGCGGGCGTCACAAGAAACAATCGGGGGGGCACGGCCAGTACGGCGACGTGGTGCTCGACATCAAGCCATTGCCGCGCGGCTCGGGCTTCACCTTCGCCGAGGAAATCAAGGGCGGCGTGGTGCCGCGCAACTACATCCCGTCAGTGGAGGAGGGCGTCAAGGAAGCGCTCAAGCATGGTCCGCTTGGCTTCCCCGTTGTCGACATCTCGGCCAAGCTGATCGACGGCTCCTACCACACGGTGGACTCCTCCGACATGGCGTTTCAGCTCGCCGGCCGCCTGGCTATCCACGATGCCCTGCCACAGTGTCATCCAGTGCTGCTCGAGCCGATCTACGAGGTGGAGATCGTCTGCCCATCGGAAGCAACGGCGAAAATGAACGGGCTCATGTCCGGCCGGCGCGGCCAGATTCTCGGCTTCGATACCCGCGAAGGCTGGGAAGGATGGGATGTGGTTCGGGTGCAAATGCCTGAATCCGAGATCGGCGATCTAATCGTGGAGGTACGCTCGGCAACTGCCGGCGTCGGCAGCTTCACGTTCAAGTTCGACCACATGTCCGAGCTCACCGGACGCATCGCGGACCAGATCGTCGCCACGCGAAAATCCGCCGCCGCTTAACAGAGATCAGAGATCAGAGATCAGAGATCAGAGATCAGATGTCAGAGATCAGATGTCAGAGGACACTATCTGACATCTGACATCTGTCCTCCGGCTTCACCATTTGCAAAGCATGATGCGGGTTCCGTCCGCATCGTTAACGGAAGCCTGTACGCCGCGCATATATGGAGAGCAGCGAAAGGCCGGCGTGGCGCCGGTCGTGAACGTTCCTCTGATGCTCAACGCGCTGCGCCAACTGTTCTTGAAGCAAGCGCCCGAGGTCGGAGCGGCCGAGCCGGTCACGCTTGAGAGCCTGCTCGACCGCGGCTGGCTCGAGCTGTTTTACCAACCCAAGATCGACCTCAGGACACGGCGCCTCGTCGGAGCCGAAGGCCTCATCCGCGCGCGTCACCCTGCGCGCGGCATTCTGCCTCCGGCGGCTTTCCTGCCCGGCGCAAACGAGCAGTCTCTTCTCGCGATGACCGAGTATGTCATCCGGACCGCGCTTCGAGACTGGGAAGCGTTCGCTGCGCGCGGCACCCCCCTGAAGCTTTCGGTGAACACGCCGGTTTCCGCCTGCTGACCCTGCCGCTGACGACGATGTTGCGGGAGGAGCGGCCGCGTAGGGCGAACTGGCCAGGTCTCATTCTGGAAGTGACCGAGGACGAGATCATTCACGATCTCAAGCTCGCCAACGAAGTGGCCGACAACCTTCGCAGTCTCAACTGCACGCTGGCGCTGGACGATTTCGGCGCCGGCTATTCATCCCTTGCCCGCCTGCGCCAGCTTCCGTTCAGCGAGCTCAAGATCGACCGCAGCTATGCGGCGAACTGCCATGTGGACCGCTTCAACGCCGGCGTGTGCGAGACGATCGTCGAGCTCGCAGGCCGTTTCGGGCTGAGGACCGTTGCCGAGGGCATTGAAAGCAACCATGAAGCGCACAAGCTGCAAGGCATGGGTTGCGAGCTGGGTCAGGGCTACTTGTTTGCAAAGCCGATGCCCAAACAGCAACTGCTCGGTATCGTGCACCAGCGCCTGAAACCGCTCGCAACTCTGCGTTCGCGCCAGGCGTCCGTTGCGGTGAGGCGCGCACGGGCTTGAGCCCCCATGTGCGCTGCGGCGCAGCAGCGCCTTTTTTATCTCTCTACCGCAGCTGTGACTTGTCCGTGAGCGCCCGCGCTCTTATTCCAGGTATGAGCAAGAAACAGCAAAATCGGGAGAGCGCTTATGCACCCAATTCGCCGCCGGGGGTGGGAAATACCCGAAAGCCTTGCCACGCCCGAGCACCTCTTCTGGAACCGCCGTGCCTTCGTTGCGGCAGGCGGAGCGGCGGCCCTCGCGTTCTGGGCCGCGCCCGGCGCGGCGCAGCGCGTCTCGGACTTGCCTGACCCGACCCAGGATCTCTATCCGGCCAAGCGCAACGAGAGCTTCGTGCTTGATCGGCCCATCACCGATGAGAAGGTCAATACCAATTACAACAACTTCTATGAGTTCGGAACGAGCAAATACATTGCCAAAGCCGCCCAGGCACTGAAGCTGCGGCCGTGGACAGTCAAGCTCGACGGCATGGTCGAGCGCGAGCAGGAGATCGGCATCGACGATCTGATCCGAAAGACACCGCTCGAGGAGCGTCTATACCGTCATCGCTGCGTCGAGGCATGGTCCATGGCCATTCCGTGGAGCGGCTTTCCGTTTGCCAGGCTCGTGGAAATGGCGCGACCCCTGTCGTCGGCCAAGTACGTGCGCATGGAAACATTTCTCGACCGTTCGGTGGCGCCGGGCCAGCGCGCGGTCTGGCAGCCCTGGCCCTATATCGAAGGGCTCACGATGGCGGAGGCGACCAACGAGCTCGCTTTCCTCGTGACCGGCGCCTACGGCAAGCCGGTGTCGAAACCACAGGGCGCGCCGCTGCGTTTGGCAGTGCCGTGGAAATACGGGTTCAAATCCATCAAATCCATCGTGCGCTTCACCTTCACCGATCAGCGCCCGAAGAGCTATTGGGAGGCGGTGCAGGGCTCGGAATATGGGTTCTGGGCGAACGTAAATCCGGAAGTGCCGCATCCCCGCTGGAGCCAGGCTTCGGAGGAGCTGATCGGGCTGAACGAGCGGCGGCCGACGCTGTTGTTCAACGGCTATGGCGATTACGTCGCGCAGATTTACAAGGGCCTCGAGAAGGAGCGGCTCTGGGCGTAGGCATATCGCCGGCGCGCTCATGCGGGTTACCCGAGTCAGCCGCTGCGCGGCGTGATGCGAATGAGCGGGTTGATCCAGTAACAGGTGCCGCGTTCCATCTTCAGGGTCGGACCCCATTCGACTCCCTCGGCAACATCGGGAATCTCGAAGCCGAGCTTGAGATTTTCGAGCCCGGGAATGCGCGTTTTCAGCGCGCTCACCCCGACTGCCGGCTTCCACTTGTACACTGTGCCGCTCGCTTCGTCGGACACGGTGAACGCGAGCGGCTTGTCATAGAGCGCCAGGGCCTGGTTGCGCAGCCCGATGAGCGCGTCCGTCGAGTTCAACAGCACAACCGTGCTGCCCACTTTGCCGATCGGGGCGGGTGCCCAGCCGGGCAGCACCGTGTTGGTCTTGCTCAGCGGCACGATCAGAAAGCTGAGCGTGTCCGGCAGCCGCTTCCCCTCCTCCTCGCAATCCGCCATGGCCTGCACAAGCCAGCCGTAGTCGGATGCACTTTCGGCGGGTGCCGACGCGGTGCCTTCAGGCGAAGATTGCGTTGCGACCTGCGGTGCTCCGGGCCGCAACGCGTGCCAGGCAAGTGCAATTAATGATGCGAAGACCAGAAGGCCGATCGCAGCTGCCCCTGCAATGACAGGCTTGTGCCACGTATTTTGCGCCTCACAGTTCGGGCAAAATCGCGCAAAGAGCGAAACGCGCGCGCCGCAGCTTGGACACTGGGTAGAGAGGAGCTCTGGAATTCCGGCGATCATCGATGTGCAAAACTACTCTGTGCTGCGGTTTTGTACGACCGAGACGGACCACAAATCTAAGCTGCGTCGCCCGCTTCCGCCTCGGCGAGCCGGGTGCGCCAATCCTTGCGCTGGCGAATCAGCGTGAGCGCAGCAAACGACAACAGGCCGAGTGCGACAAGAATGAGCGCGAGCGCAATAGGCCGCTCGACGAATATCGTCCAATTGCCGTTCGACATGATGAGCGACTGCCGCAGGCTCATTTCGAAAGTAGGCGAGATCACCAGTCCCAGAACCATGGGCGCAGGATCGAAGCCGAATTTGCGCAAGCCATAGCCCACCACGCCCATAATCAGCATGATCCATACGTCCACTATCGAGTTGCTGACCTGATAGACGCCGATGATGCAGAACATGATCACCAGCGGATAGAGATACGAATACGGAATGCGCAAGACGTTCACGAAAATGCCGACGAGCGGAAGATTGAGCGCGAGCAGCATCAGATTGCCGACATACATCGAGGCGACGAATCCCCAAAACACGTCCGGATGATCCGTGACCAGCGTTGGTCCCGGCGGCACCGCATGCACCATCAGCGCAGCAAGCAGGACGGCGGTGACCGGTCCGGTGGGCAGCCCCAGCGCCAGCATGGGTACGAACGCGCCGGTCGAGGCGGCATTGTTCGCGGACTCCGGTCCAGCCACCCCGGCGACCGCGCCTTTGCCGAACGCTTCGGGATGTCGCGAGAGCCGGCGTTCGACGGCATAGGAGAGAAAGCTCGAAATAACGTGCGCAGATCCGGGCGTGAGCCCGATGAGAAACCCGAGGATCGAGCCGCGCGCAATGGGCATCGCCGAATCGCGCCACTCCTTGCGGCTGGGGAACAGCTCGCGCAGCTTTGGCGCAATCACTTCGCGCACTGCGGTGGCGGAAGGGGTGGAAAGAATCTCTCCCAGGCCGAACAAGCCGACAGCGACCGGCACGATGCCAATGCCGTCGCCCAGCTCCGCGATGTCAAACGAATATCGGAAATGCCCGGTCATGCTGTCGATGCCGATGGTGCCAAGGAGGAGCCCGACACAAGCCATCAGCAAGGTGCGCGGCAGCGAGGTCGACGACATATAGGCAAGCAGGATCAGGCCAAGCATGAGCAGGGCCGTGTATTCGGGAGGACCGAAGCGCAGCGCGAATGCGGCAAGCGGCGGCGCCACGAACGTGAGCACGACCACACCGAATGTGCCGGCAATCCAGGAGCCGACAGCCGCGATGCACAACGCCGCGCCCGCGCGCCCCTTTTGCGCCATGGCGTATCCGTCAATGCAGGTCATGACCGAGGACGCCTCGCCCGGGATGCGCATGAGGATCGACGTCGTCGAGCCGCCGTATTGGGACCCGTAGTAGATGCCGGCGAGCATCACGACTGATTTGGTCGTGTCGAGGCCGAATGTTGCGGGCAGAAGAATGCTGATGCCGGAAAGCGGACCGATGCCGGGCAGCACGCCCACCACCGTGCCCACCAGGCACCCGAGAAACGCGTACCACAGGACGCCGGGCTGCAGCGCAACCGAGAACCCGAGCATCAGACTGTCGAGCGTAGACATCTCAGAACGGGATGAGGCCGTGCTCGAGCGGGGTCTTGAGCGCGATCGCGAACAGCGCATACGTGAGTGCGACCACGCCGATGCTGAACGGCGCGGAGCGTAACAGGGGACGGCGTTCCACGCCGTACACCAGCGCAAACAGCATAAGCGTCATGGTGATCAGAAATCCCAGCGTCTGATAGACGAGGACAGCTGCGGCCGAGACTGCGAGGACCCGCAAGGCGTGGGGCAAGTCCTGCCAGGACAGGCTTGCGACGGGCGCACTCTCGTTTGCACGCAGAACGACAACGAGGCCAAATACAACGAGCAGGCAGGCGCACAGCTTCGGCATCATTCCGGCGCCCGGAAAGGCGAGCGTGCCAACTGGAAGATCGCCGCTTACGGCGAGCACGAGAATTCCGAATGCGGCAAGCGCGGTACCGGCGATGTGGTCCGAGCGAAGGGTCAAGCAGTCGCCTCAGCCCTGAACTTTGCCGATGGCGCGGATGGCGGCTTCGATGCGGCGCGTGTCGGCCTCCCAGAACTGCGCGAATTCCGCCTGGTCCATATAGTCGAGCTCTTGACCGAGATTGACGAGTGCAGCTTTGAAGAGGTCGCTGTGTGCCGCCGCGTCCAGCGCCTGACGAAGGGTTTTGACCGCCTGGTCCGGACTGCCCTTCGGCGCAAACAATCCGACCCAGAGATAGTATTCGACGTCGTAGCCCAGCTCTTTCATCGTGGGCACTTCCGTCAGCGCCTTGGAACGGCGCGCGCCGAAGAGGGCGAGCGGGCGGGCTTTCCCTGCTCTGATGTGGGCGATACTTGCGGAAACCGAGGATGCGAGAACCGCTGCGTTATTCCCTAGCAGGGCGGTGAGCGCCGGGCCTCCGCCGTTCGTCGGCAGATGCCGGAGCTGCAGGTTGCCGGCTGCCTGCATGAACAGCGCCATCGGAATATGCAGCGCGCCGTACAGGCCCGACGAGCTGAAGATGATCTCGTTGGGCCGCTGCTTTGCATCCTTGATGAATTCGTCGAGCGTGCGCCACGGTTGGCTGTCGTTGACGATGAGCACACATGGATCGGCGACGATGCGCGCCAGTGGAATGAAATCCGTATTGGTGAATTTGGGCGTGCGACCGAACAGCCGATCCACTTCGGCAAAGCCGGAGATGGAGGTGATATGGGAAAGGAGCGTGTATCCGTCGGGCTTCGCGTGCGCCGCCACTTGCGCGCCCACCTGTCCGGCGGCGCCCGCTTTGGTCTCTATGACAACCGGCTTTCCGAGTATGGGCTCAAGTGCTGCCGCAAGCGGACGCGTCACCACGTCGGAAGCGCCGCCCGGCGGAAACGCATTGATGATGGTGATGGCTCGGGTCGGATAGGCGTCCTGTGCGCGCGCGCAGTAAGGCAACACCCCTGCCGCCGCGGAATTGATGAGAAAACTGCGTCGATCCACTCTCATCCGCTTCTTCCATGTCGCGTTATGGGCATGTGGCAACACACGCATGCAGCGTCCACGAAGACATGAGCCGCCTGCCGGTGATATTGCTGCGGTGTTGCTCGCACTCTACGTCGTTCCAATACGCCACAGCCCGGGAGGCATACATGCCGGCTTACTGGATTGCCCGCTCGAAGATCAACGATCCGGTGGCATACAAAAAGTACACCGATCTGGTGCCCGGCATTATTGCGAAATTCGGCGGGCGGGTGCTGGCTCGCGGCGGCCGCTATCAGATCATGGAAGGGCCGCGCAAGTTCCAGCGGTTCGTGGTGATCGAATTCCCCAGCCTCGAGCAAGGCGTCGCCTGCTTCACCTCGAAGGAATACGAGCAGGCCGCCGCATTTCGCCGTGCCGGAGACGTTGGGGAGGTTGAGACGGTGATCGTCGAAAGCGGCGACGCGACGTCGTAGGGCCGTGTCCCGCCCCTCATTCCCGCGCAAGCGCTGTAGGTTGGGTTAGCGCCGTCTCCGCACGTCCATGCATGCTGGAGTTTGCGTGGCGCGTAACCCAACAGTGTGGCTAATGGGTTTCGCTGCGCTCTACCCATCCTACAATCCCAAATAAAATTTGCGGATGAGCTCATTGTTGTTGAGCTCGTCGGCCGAGCGGCCTTCAAACGCTATCTGCCCGTGCACGATGACATAACCGCGGTCGGCGATGCGCAGCGCCTGCGGGAAATTCTGCTCGGCCATCAGCACGGTGAGATTGTAGCTTTCCTTGAGCTCCTTGATCTTGTCGATGGTGCGGCTGACAAGGACGGGAGCGAGGCCCACCGAGGGCTCGTCAATCAGGATTATGCGGGGGGCGAGCATCAAGGCGCGCGCGAGGGCAAGCATCTGCTGCTCGCCGCCGCTCATCGAGCCCGCAAGCTGCCGCCGCCGCTCGGCCAGCCGCGGAAAGCATTCGAAGCAGAAATCCAGGTTAGACTTCAGCGATCTGCGCGCCTGCTTGCGAAACGCGCCGAGCAGCAGATTCTCCTCCACGGTGAGCCGGGGAAAAAGCCTGCGGCCCTCGGGCACGAGCGCAATCCCGAGATCGACGATTTGCTCGGTGGTGCGGCCCACAAGATCGTGCGTGATGCCATCGATCTCGGCAAGGATGCGCCCGGCACGCGGGCGCACCATGCCCATGACGCATTTCATGAGCGTGCTCTTGCCATTGCCGTTGGTGCCAAGCAGCACCACCGTCTCGCCTCCGTTTATGACCAAGGAGACGTTCTCCAGCACGCGCACGCTGCCATAGCCGGCATCGACGTTGGCGATACTGAGATTATTGGCCAAGGTAAGCCTTCTCCACTTCCGGATGGCGAATAACCACGTCCGGCCCGCCGTCGGCGATCTTCTTGCCGGAGACCAGCACGACCAGGCGCTGCGAGAAACGCATCACCGCGCGCATGATATGCTCGATCAAAATGATAGTGACGCCGCGCTCGTTGAGCCGGATGAGCAGGCTGACGATATCGTCGACCTCCGACTGGGAAAGGCCGGCCATCGCCTCGTCGGCGATGAGCAACTTCGGTTCCGCAGCCATGGCGCGGGCGAGCTCGAGCTTGCGCATCTCCACCTGGGTGAGGTCGCGCGGCAGGTGCGGCCCTTTTTCCGCCAGTCCGACGAGCTGCAGCATCTCGGCGCAACGCGCGTCAAGATCGGATTCGGACAAAGATACGCCCGACCGCGCATTCACGGCATAAAGAAGCGGCACGCGCACGTTCTGCGCGACCGTGAGCGTCACGAACGGGCGCGGCAGCTGAAAGCTGCGGGCGATGCCGCGGCGCGTGCGCTCGTGCGTGAGCATGCGTTCCATGCTCTCGCCGGCAAAGCAGACCGTGCCCGTGTCATTTACGAGCGTGCCGCAGATGCAATTCACCAGCGTCGACTTGCCCGATCCGTTGGGGCCAATCAGGCCGACGCGCTCGCCGTCGCCTACGGCAAGATCGATATTGTCCAGGGCGATGAACCCGCCGAAGCGCTTGCTCAAGCCGCGCACTTCAAGGAGATGCATTATCCCGTGCCCTTGCGGAACCGCTCCTGAACGAAGCCCACGATGCCCTTGGGAGCGATGATCACGAATGCGACCAGCAAGAGTCCGACGATCAGGAGATTGACGGCGGATGAGATGGTCACGGTAGCGATTTGTTGCAGCGAGCCGAGAAGGACCGCGCCGATAAGGGGGCCGATCCAGCTCGTCGTGCCCCCGATCATGGGCATGGCGATCGAATTGACGGCGTATTCCAGACCGAACGCGGAAGCGGGCTGCAGATATCCGATGTAGTAGGGAAAGGGCGCGCCTGCCATTCCCATCAGCGCCCCGGAGAGCGTCGTGGCGATCAGCTTGAGCTGCAGCGTCGGGACACCAGAGGCCTCGGCCGCGAGCTCATCGTCGCGAATGGTCGCAAACCCGTAGCCCAGCCGCGAGCGCTCGATCCAGCGCGCACAGGTCAACGCGGCGACTGCGAGCGCCAGCATCAGCAGGAACAGATAATGGATATAGGGGCCGATCAGCGGCATCTGCTGGGGTCGGATGATGTAGGCGCCGCGGGCGCCGCCGACGTATTCCCAGTTGATGATGAAGGTCTGCAGCACCACCGCGAGCGCAAGCGTGGCAATGGCGAAGAACGCACCGCGCAGCCGCAGCGTGAGATAACCCATGCCGAGGCCGACGACGCCCGAGACGATACCGCCGATCACGATCAGGAGTGGGATCGGAAGCGGATAGGTCTTGTGCACGAATACGCTCGCATAAGCACCCATTGCAAAGAATGCGGCCGAGCCGAAATTCACATATCCCGTATAGCCTCCCAGAATGTTCCAGGCCGTGGCGAGGACCACGAACTGCAATACCGTGTAGCCCGCAAAAAAAAGATAGTCGTTGTGGAAGGCGCGCGTGGCGAAGAAAACGAGCACTGCCGCCGCAACCAGGATAAGAAAGAAGACGCGCGTGTGCACAAGAACCCTATCGTCCGAGCAGGCCTGCGGGTCGAAGTGCGAGCGTGAGCAGCAACACGCCGAAAGAGACCGCGGGCGCCCATGACGGGCCATAGAATGTGGAAGTGAAGCTCTCGATAATGCCGAGCAGCATTGCGCCGACCAGCGTGCCCGAAAGGCTGCCGAGGCCGCCAAGCACGCAGATCGCAAATACCCGGCCGATATATTCGCGTCCAACCGAGGGCTCGACCGGCTGAATGATGATCAGCAGCGCGCCTGCCACCGCGGCTGTCGCGATGGAAAGTCCGAAGGCGATGCGCTTGATGCGGATCGGGGAAGCAGCCATCAGACGCAGCGCCAGCTGGTCCTGCGCCACCGCGGAGATGGCGCGACCGATGAACGTGTGCGAGAGAAACAGCTGCAGCCCGGTGAACAGGAGCAGCGCTGCCAGGCACGGCACCAGCATGCGCAGTGGAAGGTCGATGAGGCCGAAATGCCAGCTCGGCCCGATATACCACGCCTCCACGTACCGATAGTCGACCCCGAACTCCAGAATGAGGATCACTTCGGTCACGAATAACAAACCGAAGAAGAAAGACAGGCCGCGCAACGACTCTTGCCCGTATTTCTCGAACGACTCGTAATAGACCTGATAGACCGCGGCGCCGAGCGCATAGAACGCCGGCAGCACCAGGATGGCGGTCAGGATCGGATCGACCCCGAACGTCTGATTGACGATATAGGCGATGTACGAGCCGAGGATGATGAAGGCCGGATGGGCGATGTTGACGATGTCGAGGATGCCGAACGAAATCGACACGCCGACCGTCACCGCGGCATAGAATCCGCCGAGCAGCAGGCCGGCAATGATCGCATTGATGAGCAGTTCGACTGACAAGACGACGCGACCCCCCGGCACGGCCGTTTACGGCTTATTGTGACGTTTCCCCAAAGACTTGCGGGGCAGTGTGCAGGATGGACGGCGGCTTGGCTAGTCTGTTCAAGACGGCGAAAGGCCGCGCACCGGACAAATCCGGTTGTCATGCCCCGCGAAGGCGGGGCATCCAGTAATCACCAACATCTCGGAAGGAACGGCGGCTCTCCG
>DATCJI010000106.1:0-4480 GCA_036562835.1 Xanthobacteraceae bacterium
CATTGCGCGGTATCAGATTCGCGATCGACCTTGCCGGGATCGCAATCGCAGGCGGCCTGTTCATCGTGCCGACCTTTGCGGCCGTGCAGGCCTGGGCTGGCGCCGACCGCCGCGCGCGCGTAGTTGCGGCCGTCAATGTGCTCAACGCGGCATTCATTGCCGGAGGTACCATTCTGATCGCGGTCCTTCAGCTCGCCGGCATGACCACATCGCAGCTGTTCCTCCTGCTCGCGGCGGCCTGTGTTGCGGTGGCGGTTGCGATCGGCCGCACCATGCCGGCGAGTGCGCTCGCCGATTCCCTCTCCATCATTTACCGCACGCTGTTCCGCATGGAGGTGAAGGGCATCGAGCACATCAACAATGCAGGACCGCATCTGATCGTTGCGCTCAATCACGTGAGCTTCCTCGACGCCAGCCTCGCGATGTCCTTGATCAATCGCAAGAGCGTGTTCGCCATCGACGTCGCAGTGGCGCAGCGCTGGTGGGTCAAGCCGCTGCTGTATTTCATTCCGGCCATTCCGCTCGACCCGCTCAAGCCCATGGCGCTGCGCGATCTCATTGCCGCAGTCAAAGCAGGCGATGCGCTGATCATCTTCCCCGAGGGACGCCTCACCATGACGGGCAGCCTCATGAAGGTTTACGACGGCGCTGCCATGGTCGCCGACAAGTCGGACGCGGAGATCGTTCCGGTGCGCATCGAGGGGC
The DNA here is from genome assembly GCA_036562835.1 of Xanthobacteraceae bacterium. GTDB lineage: Bacteria > Pseudomonadota > Alphaproteobacteria > Rhizobiales > Xanthobacteraceae > VAZQ01. The sequence continues at coordinate 706 of DATCJI010000106.1, forward strand.
TCGAGCAGACCCCGTTCAGCCGATTATCCAGGCAACAGGTACAGCGCCGCTGGTTCCCCAAAGTAAAGGTCACGGTGCTCGATCCGGTAAAGCTCACCGTCGATCCTGATCTGAAGGGCCGCAAGCGGCGCGTGGCTGCCGGCGCTGCGCTCTATGGCGTGATGTCCGACCTGATCTTTCGCACGACGTCCACCGACCACACCATCATCGAGGCGGTCATCCGGGCGGCCGAGACGCACGGCCGCCGGCGCGTGGCCATCGAGGATCCTGTAACCGGGCCCTTGACCTACAAGCGGTTGCTCGCGGGTGCGGCGGTGCTCGGCGAAAAGCTGATGCCGCTCGCGGCAGAAGGCAGGTCACTCGGCGTCATGCTTCCGAATGCCAATGGTGCCGTACTCACGGTGCTCGCGCTCATGAGCGCAGGCCGGGTGCCGGGCATGATCAATTTCACCGCGGGTGCCGCCAACGTGCTCGCGGCCTGCAAGGCCGCGCAGATCGATACCATCATTACCTCCCGCGCCTTCATCGAGCGGGGCAAGCTGTCCCATCTGGTGGCGGAACTCGAGAAACAGGTGCGCATCGTGTTTCTCGAGGATATTCGCGCGCGCATCACGCTCCTCGACAAGCTGCGCGGATTGCTGAACGCCGACAAGCCGCTCGTCGCGCGTAAGGCGGACGACTGGGGGGCCATCCTGTTCACTTCGGGGTCTGAAGGGGCGCCCAAGGGTGTCGTGCTCTCCCATCGCAACATGCTCGCCAATACGGCGCAGGCCGCCGCGCGCATCGATTTCGGCCGCGAGGACAAACTTTTCAACGTGCTGCCCGTGTTCCATTCCTTCGGCTTTACCGTGGGCGTGGTGCTTCCGCTGGTCTATGGCGTGCGCGTTTTTCTCTATCCCTCGCCGCTCCATTACCGCACGGTTGCGGAGCTGATCTATGCGGTCAACGCGACCATCATGTTCGGCACGGATACATTCCTCAACGGCTATGCGCGCGTGGCGCATGCGTACGACTTCCGCTCCCTGCGCTACATCCTTGCGGGCGCGGAGCCGGTAAAGGAATCAACGCGCCGCATCTACATGGAAAAATTCGGAATCCGCATTCTGGAGGGTTACGGGGTCACCGAGACCGCACCCGTGCTCGCGCTCAACACGCCCATGTTCAACAAGTACGGCACCGCGGGCCGCCTGCTGCCGGGCATGGAGGCGAAGCTCGAAAAAGTGGAAGGCGTGGAGGAGGGCGGCCGGCTTCTGGTGCGCGGACCCAACGTGATGCTCGGCTATTTGCGCACGAGCAATCCGGGCGTGCTCGATCCGCCCCCCGAGGGCTGGCACGACACCGGCGACATCGTCACCATCGACGAGCAGGGCTTCATCACGATCAAGGGGCGCGCCAAGCGCTTTGCCAAGATTGCGGGCGAGATGATCTCGCTCGCGGCGGTCGAGGCGCTCGCTTCCGAGCTGTGGCCGGATGCGCTCTCGGCGGTCGTGGCCATGCCGGATGCGCGCAAGGGCGAGCGGCTCGTTCTGGTCACGCAGCAGCAAGGCGCTACCCGCGGCGAATTCCACTCCTACGCCAAGGCGCAGCACGCCTCCGAGCTGATGATCCCGTCGGAGGTGTGGCACCTCGAAAAGCTGCCGCTCCTTGGCTCCGGCAAGGTCGACATGATGGCGCTGACGCGTCTCGTGCAGGATCGCGCGCAACCCAAGCCGGAGCTTGTCACCCGCGCCGTGGGCTAGCTGCGTTCCGGTTCTCCGTAGGGTGCGCAAAGGCGCAATTCGCTGGAACAGATGTGTCAACTGATCGTGCGCGCCGTGCGCACGCGGAACATCCTGCCTAACAAACGCACCGCGTGCGCACGGGCGCCGCAAAGGATACGTAGTATGGCAGCGCCGCGGACGGCGCCCTTTGCGCACCCTACGGAGGGAGGGCCTAACTTGCCCGCGGAGCGGCGCGAATTCTGCCTCAAAAGCTCTTCTTTTCGCCTTGTTGTTTATCAAAATCATTCACCGCGGCATTGGGACTCTCCGGGGAGGGGACAATGACAGGGGCGTATCGACGGGTTTCCCGTATTTTTCGTCAACGGCGCGGCAAAGATCCAAACATCGTGCGGCTCAGGCACGGGCTTTTTATTTGCGCTTTCGTGGGTCTGACGAGCGCGACCGCGCTGGCGCAAACGTCGGTATATGCGATCGAGGGGCTTGCGCTCGGTGCGAATGTCGATCCTGGACGCCCCGCCTTCCGTGGTTACCAATGCAGCCGCAGCGAGCAGTTTGCCGAATTCACCCGCTGCGAGCGCAATCAGCGGGATTTTCGTCGCCCCGGCGCGACCAGCTCGCTCCTGTACGGCCGCGACGGCAAGGCGCAATACATCAATTACTCCGTGTCGTCCCTGCTGTTTGATCGCAACGGGATTCAAAACGAGATCGGCAGACTTTCCAGCAAGTTCGGCGAGCGGGGGCGCGAAATACGCCTGCCCCAACGGGAAGGGCTGCCGAATGCGGTGATTGCGTCGTGGGGAAAGATTGAGCTGGAGCTGCTCGAGCCCGACGCCATGGCGATCCTCGCCTCAGGCGAAAGTCCACGCAAAGGCCTGCTGATCGACTATCTCGGCAATCTCAGGCGCTCGGCGCAGCTCGGGCTTCCGGTCTTCAGCCTCACCGGCGGAGCGGGATACATTCTGTCCGCCAGCAGCGACCGTTATGGCCGCGGTCACATGCGGTTCATCACTGCTGATCCTTCCGCCTTGGCGCCTGTTCCGGCGACAGCCTCGCCGCCTGCGGAAACCGCCGCCACGGAGAAAGTCGCGGCCGACAAACGTGCAGCTGAGAAAACGAATGTTGATACGGAGCTCGCGAGCGGCGAGCCCGAGAAGAAGGTCGAACTCGAGCTGGCGAGCGCAGAGCCTGCCGGGCTCACGTTGCCGGCGGAAACGCACGCGGATGGATCGGTTGCGCGTCTCGAGGCGAGCCTCGCGGCGGCGCAGGCGCACAGCCATGCGATGGAGACCCTTGCCTATCGCGCAATTGCCGCTCTCATTCTTGTACTGCTGGCAGTCTCGTCTTTCCTGATCTGGCGCGCGAGAGGCGCAAGCAAACGCCGGGCGCTTGTCGTGTCGGCGGCTGCGGCCGCGGTTCCGGCGCAAACCGCGGGTACGTGCAGCGAATTTCCAGCGCAGAACAATGCGGCCCTGGTGGAGAAGGCGGCGGCGCCGCAACAGCTGCTCGTTGCTTCCGGGGCCAAATGCGCGAGCGATCAACCGCAAGAGCAGAGCGACGTCCAGCAAGAGCATAAGGGAGAGCCTTCACCGATCATTATCGGCAACGAAGTCCTGATCGGCAACGGAGACTCGGCCGGCGCTGTGGGCGCGCTGGCGTGCAAACCCTGCGCTCGCTGCAACGGCGAAATCTCGATCGAGGACAAGTTCTGCATGCACTGCGGGGCGGCCACTTTCGCACAGGAGTCGGCAAGCAAGACGCGGGTTTGCCCATCCTGCAGCATCGAGGTCGGCGCGCTCGACCGCTTTTGCCGGCATTGCGGCGCAAGCTCGCTGACCGCCGTAGTCGCGCCGAGCCTGCAACTCGGCGCCGAACCCGCCTGAGCAGCGGGCCTATCCTTCCCTGCGGTGGAACGCCGAGCGCGCAGCGGGGGAGGCGCCTGCGTCCGCGGAGGCGGCGGCCTGCCCCCGCGAAGGCGGGGGGACCACCCGCAGCTCGCCCACCGAATGAAGCGTGGTGGAGGGGTGGCCGAGGTCCAGAGAGAGATGTGTTGGACT
>DATCJI010000117.1:0-4221 GCA_036562835.1 Xanthobacteraceae bacterium
TTGATCAATTCTTTGCACCGCTTGGTGCAGCCGAGCTCCGGTTCGATGCTGCCCGGGCGCATTGACCGGGATGGCACCAGTTCCATGGCGCTCCTGGAGCTGGCGCATGTCGGCAAGAGCTTCGGACCTGCTGGAGCCCAGACGATAGCCCTCGACAGCATTGATCTTGTGCTCGCGGAACGAGGCTTTCTGGCGGTTGTCGGTCCATCGGGATGCGGGAAGAGCACGCTCCTGCAGATCGCCGCCGGCCTCATGCCGGCCGACCGCGGCAGAGTGATGGTTGCGGGCAAGCCCATCACCTCCCCGCCGCCGCATGTGGTCTATGTGTTTCAGCAATATACGAAGTCGCTTTTCCCGTGGCGCACTGTTCTCGGAAATACCGAGTTCGCGCTGGAGGGCCGTGCCGGAATCGGCCGGGGGGAGCGCCGCGACCGCTCGCTCAATCTTCTGCAGCTTGTGGGACTGCAAGACTTCGCGGCGCATTACCCTTGGCAACTATCCGGCGGAATGCAGCAGCGCGTGGCTATTGCGCGCGCACTTGCGGCCGACGCGCGCGTTCTGCTCATGGATGAGCCCTTCAGCGCGCTCGATGCGCTCACCCGGCTCGATCTTCAGAATCTGCTGCTCGAGCTTTGGGCCGCACGCAATCTGAGTGTTCTATTCGTCACCCATGATGTGGACGAGGCCGTGTATCTCGCTGACTCGGTTGCCGTGCTCACGTACCGCCCCGCACGCGTAGACGAATTGATCGACGTCGGTTTGCCGCGCCCGCGCGATCCCATCACCACACGCGAGCAGAGCCGCTTCCTCGAGCTGCGGCATCACCTGCTCTCGCAGCTCATGCGGCGCAGAAGTGCGGACGAGCGCATGCATGCCTAAATGGCTTGCGCAGTGGGCGCCGGGGGCGCTGGTCATCGCGCTTGGGCTCTGGGGCATCGAGGAGGCGGTCAAGCATGGCCTCGTAAAACGGTCGCTCCTGCCTGCGCCATCTGACGTGGGGCTTGTGCTCTGGCAGTTGCTGGCGGACGGCGACGTTGCCGGGCCGTTGAGCGAAACACTGGCGCGACTTGGCGTCGGCTTTGTCATAGGCGCAACGCTCGCAATCGCGCTTGGGCTCGCGATGGGTTATTGGCCGCGGCTCTACGACCTGCTTGAGCCTTTGATCGAGTTGCTGCGGCCCATCCCGAAGGCGGCGCTGGTGCCGGCGCTTGTGTTGTTTCTCGGTGTCGACAACGCCATGAAGATCACCTCGATTGCGCTCGCTGTGTTCTTTCCGATCGTGATCAATACGGTGCAGGGCGCGCGGGGCGTCGATCCCGTACTGATAAACACTGCCCGGACGCTCGGCGTGCGGCCTTTCTCCGTGCTGCGCAAGCTGATTCTGCCCGCGTCGGCGCCGTTCATCTTCGCTGGCATGCGTCTGAGTATCGCGCTCGGCCTCATCCTGGCGGTGATCTCCGAAATGATAGCGGGCACTGGCGGCATCGGCTTTTTGATCATCGACATGCAGCGTGCCTTCCGGGTGCGCCAGATGTACGCGTGGATCGTCATCCTGGCCGTGGTCGGCTATTTGCTCAATCTGTTGCTGGTCCTTGCCGAGCACAGGATACTGTTCTGGTACCGTACCGCGGAGCGCACGTGACGCGTTGCAGGGTACGCAGGCAATGCTGAAGCGAAGGTCGGGGCTGTTTTTGATTGCCGCCCTGCTGCTGCTCTGGGAAGCTTCCGCGCGCTCGGGCCTGATCGTCAGCGAAAACTGGCCCCCAGTCAGCATGGTATTTGTTGCGCTCGTCCGCGGCATCGTCTCGGGTGAGCTCGTGCAGGTCATTGGACCGACGCTCCATCGCTTTGCGCTTGGCTTGGCGATCGGCGTATCGGCCGGCGTGATTCTGGGCTTTGCCTTTGTCCTGGTGCCGCTCCTGCGCCGCATGTTCGAACCGGTTGTCGAGCTGCTGCGCCCAATCCCAGCCCCTGCGCTGGTCCCGCCGCTCGTGCTGTTTCTCGGCGTCGACGATCTGATGAAGGTTACAGTCATTGCGGTCACCGCGTTTTTCCCGGTGGCCATCAACACCATGCAGGGCGCGGCCGGCGTGGAGCCGACCTATCTGGCCGTGGCGCGCACATTTCGCACGCACGCGGCGAGCATACTCCTGCGCATCACCGTTCCCGCCACATTGCCGTATGTGCTCGCCGGCATGCGCATCAGCCTTGCCCTCGCGCTGGTGGTCACGGTTGTGAGCGAGATGATCGCAGGAGCATCCGGCGTGGGCTATTATCTCGTGATGATGCAGTACGCCGTGCGCTCTGCCGAGATGTATGCCGCGATTTTTGTGATCGCCGCGCTGGGTGCTCTGCTCAATGCTGCATTTGTTGCGATTGAAAGGCGGCTGATCTTCTGGTACGCGCCGCAGCGATGATCAATCTGGAAAACTTGCGACACGTCGCCGCTCATCGGATGCGAGCCGCTGATTTGAAGCAAGCTGGAGGCCTTTGATGTTGCGATCACGAAGGAAATTTCTCACCGCTCTCGGAGCGGCGCTCGGTGCCTCGGCACTGCCGGCTCGCTCGCGCGCGCAATCGCTCACAAAGATCCGTGTCGGCACCATCCCGATCGTGGACGCGGCTCCGCTCATGATCGGCATCAGCAAAGGGTTTTTCCGTCAGGATGGCCTTGAGGTCGACACCACGCCGGCGCCCGGCGGGGCGGTGTTGTTGCCCTCTCTGGCTGCCGGGCAGTTCCAGTTTGCCTTTGCCAACACGACCTCGGCGTTGCTCGCGATCGGCGAGGGACTCGAGTTCAAGTTTGTCACCGCCGGCTGCAGCACGGCGGATCATGGCCCCGATCTCGCCGGGCTCATGGCGCGCGTGGACGGCGGGATCAATTCGGGCAAGGACCTTGCCGGCAAGCGACTTGCCGTCAACAACCGCAACAATATCATGTGGATCCGCGCCGCGGCCTGGGTCGACCGAACGGGTGGAGAGTCGGAGCGCGTCAACTTCGTCGAGATACCCTTTCCACAGATGGTGGATGCGCTGGTCAACAATCAGGTTGACGCGGCCATGGTCAACGAGCCCTTCCTCACGGTCGGATTGCAAAACCATGGCGACAAGGTGAAGGTGGTGTCGTGGCCCATGTCGGAGACGGCGCCCAACGGCGTCGTGTCGGAATATCTCGCGACCAAGGATTACATCGCGCGGAATCCGCAAATTGTGGAAAGGTTCGCGCGTGCTTTTGCGCACGGCACCGACTGGGTGTTGAAGAACAAGGGCACTCCGGAATGGGAGCAGGAAGTCGCCGCCTATACCAGGATCGCGCCAGAGCGGCTCCGCGGCACTGCCTTGCCGGTGTACGACCGGGTTATCGAGCCGCAGAAAATTCAGGACATGATCGACCTTATGCACAATTACAAAATCCTGAAGACGAAGCTCAATGTGGCGGACCTCATTCATCCGACTGCGCTGAAGCAATACACGTTCTGATCGCTATCAGTTGAGCTGGTCGTGAGGTCACCCGGAGCAATTCGCGCAGACGCCGTGATCCCGCCCGGCGAGCCGTGGTCGGGCGTCGTTCGCAAAGGGGAAATTCTGCGCATCGTCGACCTGGAAGGTCAGCAGGCGGTGGACTTCATCTGCTTCAACGCGCAGGATACGAAGGAAACCTACGACGTTACAGTTACCGTTCGCCTCACCGCGCGCCCGTTTTTGCGCAAGGGGGACGTGCTTTATTCTAATCTGGCCAATGCGATGTTCACGCTGGTTGAGGATACGATCGGCAATCACGACACCATATGCGGGTGCTGCAGCGCCGAGATCAATTATCGCCGCTATAAGGTGAAGGACACGCCGAGCTGCCGGGCCAATTTCCTGCGCGAGCTCGCCAAACATGGTCTCGATTCCCGCAGCCTGGTGCCGAATGTGAATTTCTTCATGAACATTCCGTTCGACGCCAAGGCCGAGTTCGAGATCAAGGCGCCCCTGTCACGGCCAGGAGACCATGTCGATTTGGCGGCCGAGATGGATTGCCTCGCGGTGATCTCCAACTGCCCGCAAATCCTCAACCCGGCGAACAACTTCAACCCCACGCCCGTGCGTGTGCTGACGTTCGGCACGTAGATGACGGATGCACAGCGCCGTTGCGCTGTATGGAACGGCCGCCGAGGAAAGTTTCCGAGACAAGGCTGTCCTGGGCCAGCTCTGAGGCAGCACCTGAGGCAACCACGC
>DATCJI010000119.1:0-4607 GCA_036562835.1 Xanthobacteraceae bacterium
CCAGCATGCCCGATTGGGTTTTTGCCGGCATGCTGGACATCTGCCCGTACGAATAGGCAAAGAAGCGCAGAGGCCGCGAAGCCGTGATGGAAGGGTTGAGCTGGCGCAGCGAGCCCGCCGCCGAATTCCGTGGATTGGCAAAAACCTGCTTGCCTTCGGCGGCATGTCCGCGGTTGAGCGCCGCAAAATCGGCATGGCTCATGTAAACCTCGCCGCGGATCTCACAAATTTCCGGAATGCTTTTGCCCGCGAGTCGCTTGGGAATGTCCGCAATGGTGGCCACGTTTGCGGTGACGTCCTCGCCCTCGAATCCGTCGCCGCGCGTTGCACCGTTGACCAGCACGCCTCGCTCGTAGCGCAGCGAGCAGGAAAGGCCATCGATCTTGGGCTCGGCGGTGAACGCGACGATCTCGTCCTCTTTCAGACGAAGGAACTTGCGGATGCGCTCGACGAACTCTGTGACGTCTTCGGCTGAGAAGGCGTTGCCCAGGGAAAGCATGGGCACGGCGTGCCGTACCTTGGCGAATTTCTGCGCCGGCGCCGCGCCCACCCGGCGCGATGGAGAATCGGCGCGTACGAGGTCGGGAAAGCGCTGCTCGATCGCCTCGTTGCGCCGGCGCAGGGCATCATAGACGGCGTCCGAGACGGTGGGCGCGTCCTCCTGATAGTAGCGCTTGTCGTGCGCGCCGATCTCCGCGCCGAGCCGCTTCAGCTCCGCCTTGGCCTCGGCTTGCGTCAGCTCCCCGACCGGGGTGCGCGAAGGATCACTTTTGGTCTTGTGCGAGGGCTTGCTGCGCTCTGCTGCGCCTCGCTGTTTCGCTGCACGCATCCGTTGATCGGTCAACCTGCTGCTCTGATCAGACGCTCGGCCGCGGCGCGCGCCTCGGCCGTTACCTCCGCTCCCGCGAGCATGCGCGCAATCTCCTCGCGCCGCCTGTCGGGACCAATCTCGGCCACGCGCGTGACCATGCGTCGGCCGCCGTCGGCCGGCTTTTTGCTGATCAGATAGTGGCGATCGGCGCGCGCGGCCACTTGCGGCGCATGCGTGACCGCAATCACCTGGTTTTTTCGCGCAAGCCGCGCGAGCCGCACGCCGATGGCATCGGCGACTGCCCCTCCTACGGCCGTATCCACCTCATCGAACACGAGTGTGGGTGCAGACGCCCGATCGGAAAGCACGACCTTCAGCGCCAGCAGAAAGCGCGCCAGCTCTCCCCCCGAAGCGACCTTCATGAGCGGGCCTGGCCGTGTACCTGGATTTGTCTGCACCCAGAACTCGACCCGATCCAGGCCGTGTCTTCCTGCGCTCGCTTCGTCGCCAAATACCTGGGTCATGAACCTCGCGCGATCGAGCTTGAGCGGCTTGAGCTCGCGGTTGACTGCCTCGTCGAGCTTTTCCGCCGCTGCCTTGCGCTCTCGCGACACGTCCCCAGCCGCTGCGCCGTACCGACTCGCGGCGTCTGTGGCGGCTTTCTCCAAAACAAGAATGCGCTCGGCACCGGCATCAAGCGCAGCAAGCTCGCCGCCGAGCCGCGTGGCGAGCGCCGAAAGCTCAGGCACCGGCACGTTGTATTTGCGGCTCGCCGCGCGCAGGGCAAAAAGACGCTCCTCGATGCGCTCGAGCTCGCGGGGATCGTGCTCGCTCGCTGCAAGCGCCTGCGCAACCTGCGCGCGCGCATCCTCGAGCGCACGCAGCGCCGCATCGAGCGCCTGCACTACCGGCTCGACAAGGGCCGGCGCCTGGGCAGCACGGCGTTCAAGGCGGCGCGCGGCCGCCGCAAGGAGCGGTAGCGGGGACGCAGTGCCGGCAATCGCCTCGTGCGCATCCCGCAGCTCGACTGCGACCTTCTCGCCCTGCTGCATGCGCGCGCGTCGCTCCGCAAGCGTCGTTTCTTCCCCCGGCTCGGGCGCGAGGGAGCGCAGCTCCTCATATGCGTGCCGAAGCCAGTCCGCCTCCCCTTCCGCGCGCTTGACGAGCTCGCGCTCACGCTGGAGCTGCTCCTCGGCTGCCTGATGCTCGTCCCACAGCACTGCAATGTGCGCAGCCTTCTCCTCGAGCCCGCCGAATGCGTCGAGGAGGAAGCGATGCGTTGCGTTGTCGAGGAGCGCGCGCTCGGCATGCTGGCCGTGAAGCTCGACCAGCGCGTTTCCGAGGCGGCGCAGCGCCTGCCCGCTCACCGGCTGGTCGTTGACGAAGGCGCGGGTGCGTCCGTCGGCCAGCTGGATACGGCGCAGGATGAGCTCATCTTCGGCCGCGATCCCGCATTCGGTGAGCACTTCACCGGCGGCAGCGGGAAACGGCGGCTCAAACACCGCTGTGACCTGTCCCTGCTCGGCGCCGTGGCGCACGAGTGCTGTATCGCCGCGCGCACCGAGCGCAAGCGCGCATGCATCCAGCAGGATCGACTTGCCGGTGCCGGTCTCGCCCGTGAGCACCGAGAGGCCGGTGGAAAAATCCAGCTCGAGCCGCTCGATGAGCACGATGTCGCGAATGGAAAGCCTGGTAAGCATGCATACGGCCTCAAGCCGCCGGAATCAGACGGCCACCGGAATTTTAGCGGAGGAAGAATGTCAGAGGACAGCCATGTAGGGTGGGTTGAGCGAAGCGAAACCCACCGCATGTGCACAAGATGATGGGTTTCGCTGTCGCTCAACCCATCCTACGATCTGCCGTCAGCCGAACTTGAAGGCCTGGCTGATCCAGGAAGCCTTGTTCTCGCTCGGCGTCAAGCCGCGCGACTGCATCAAGGCATAGGCGTCCTTGTACCAGCGGCTGTCCGGGAAATTGTGCCCGAGCACCGCCGCCGAGGTTTGCGCCTCGTCGATGATGCCGAGCGCCACGTACGCCTCGGTAAGTCGCATGAGCGCTTCTTCCACATGGCGCGTGCGCTGATACCGCGTCACCACCACCTTGAAGCGGTTGATCGCTCCGGTGAACTCCCGCCGCTGCAAGTGCCAGCGTCCGATCTCCATCTCCTTGCCGGCGAGTTGATCGCGGGCGAATTCCAGCTTGCGTTTGGCCGCCACCGCGTATTCGGAGGTCGGATATTTGCGAATGACTTCCTCGAAATTCTGCACCGCCTTTTCCGTGCGCTCCTGGTCGCGGGAGATGTCGGGTATCTGGTCGAAGTAGGACGACCCGATGAGGAACTGCGCGTAGGCCGAATCCGGACTGCCCGGGTGCAGGGTGATGTAGCGTCGAGCGGCGTTGATGCACTCGTCGTATTGGCCCCCCTGGTAATAGGCGTAGGATGACATGATCAGCGACTTGCGCGCCCATTCCGAGTAGGGATGCTGGCGATCGACCTCCTCGAACTTCTTCGCCGCCTCCTTGGGGTCCTTCTTCTGGTTGAGAAGGTAAAGACCTTCATTGTAGAGCTTGTCGGCCGGCTCGTCCGGCGCAATCTGATCCTTGTCGAAGAGCGCGCAAGCGCCGAGGGCGCCGGCCAGCAGAAGCAGGGCGCAGAATCGCGTCAGCGCGCAGGCAGCCTGCGTGAACGCCTCGCCCATGGCAGAACGCGAGCCCATACCGGATGAAAATCCCCGTAACTTAAGCGAGGATCAATGCGCGGTTTTCGCTGATTGCCCCGACACTTCTTGGTAAGCCCCTCTCGGGGCGGGAAAGTAGGCGGACATTCCGCCGGGAATGTGGCAGCCGGAACCCACTGCACGGCTTGTCCCGCGCCCTCCCGTCCGATCATTCCCGCGCAAGCGGGAATCCATCTAGAGAACTGGGTCCCCGCTTTCGCGGGGACGAGCGGATGAGGATAGCGCCCGAGAGCCCGCCAGCTCACACAGCGCATGCTCGACCTGTTGCCATGAAGGCAGCGGATCGAAGCTCGATGGCAGCCTGAGCGCCCGTCGCGAGATGATTTGCGGCTCGTCGATCACGCGCTGCATGCACTCGCGCAGTGCGCGGGCATTCCCAGGCTCGAACAATGCGCCGTTGCGTTCGCTGTCGATTTGCTCAGGGATGCCGCCCACATTGCTGCCGATGACAGGAATTCCGGCAGCCTGAAACTCGAAAACCGTATTGGGCGCCGTGTCCTCGCAAATCGAAGGCGCGACACCTACGTCGATGTTGCCAAGAATAGAGGCGAGCTGGCCCTGCTCGTAGCGGCCATGGAACGAGATGCCGGAATGCGGCGCGGCAATCCGTTTCAGCTCGGCCATATAGGCCGCCCCGCCGCCCCCATAACAACTCAAGCTCGCGCGCGGCTGCGGCAGCCCGGCAAACGCGTGCAGCAGCACCTCGATGCCTTTCTCGGGCGAATGCGCGCCAAGATAGCCGAAACGTATGCGCTCTGGCGAAAGGGGGCGCACCTTCGGGCGCGACGTAGATTCAGCATGCAGCCTGCGGATGTGAGTCAATCGTACCGGAGCAATGAGCGTCCGGCCGGGCGCGACCCCGAACTGCTCCGCCAGATGCTGTGTCCGGCGCGAGATGTAGCACACACAATCAGCCTTGGAGATCGCCGCTGCATACGCCTGCCGGCGCAACGCATAACCTGCTGCGCACCCATCCGACTCTTGCGATGCTAACCCCCTTGCGATCCCGAGCGGGCAAGCGCCGCCTGATGCAGGCCCTTCAGCGCGCCGTGAATGCG
>DATCJI010000126.1:0-3430 GCA_036562835.1 Xanthobacteraceae bacterium
TCAGCATGAGCAGCGCGGTAGAGATACGCGACAGCCGTGGCATGAGTGCGTGTGAAGCGGACGTGCTGGTCGTGGGCGGCGGCGCTGCGGGAGTGGCCGCGGCCGTCACTGCGGCGCGTCAGGGCCTTACGGTAATCCTCCTGGAGCGCTACGGCTTCTGCGGCGGCGGCGCCGTGGCCGGAATGTCCGGCACCATCTGCGGCATGTACGAGGCGAGCGACGACACGAGTGCGCCGCCAAAGCAGGTCGTGCATGGCTTTCTCGACGAATTCGTTGCCGCAATGGAAAGGAAGGATGGCCTCACGCCTCCGGTCCGCTACGGAAAGACGTTCACGCGCGTTCACGATCCGCTCGCCTGGCGCGAAACCGCCGATGACCTGCTGACGCAGGCGGGGGTGCGTGTTTTTCTGCACACGACGGTCATCGATGTAATGACGGAAGCGCCGGATCGGATTGCCGGGGTGGTTGCCTACACCAAGCAGGGCAGGCTCGAAGTCCGCGCGAAAATCACCATTGACGCAAGCGGGGACGCCGATGTGGTCGCCATGGCCGGCCTGCCCACCCTGATCGGGCAGGAAGGCCGGGTGCAGAATCCCACCATGATCTTCCGGCTGCAGGGCGTCGACGTCGCGCGCTTTCTTGCGAGCTACGGCAATGATTCCATCATGGGCGACGAAGTCAGCAAGACCATCCAGCGCCTCGATCGCGGGAACGAATATCGGCTCCCGCGCTCCAAGGTATTTCTCTTTCCGTCGCCGCGGCGGAACGAGCTCCTGTGCAATTGCACGCGCATCGTCGGACGAGACGGCCGCGAGCTCAATCCTCTGCTGGTCGAGGACATCACGGAAGCCGAGATCGAAGGCCGCCGGCAGGTGCGCGAATATGCCCGTTTCTTCAGGGATTATCTCAAAGGTTGCGAGGAGAGCTTTGTCAACGATACCGGTGTTCAGGTCGGCGTCAGGCAGACGCGGCAGGTCAAGGGAGCGCGCCTCCTGACCAATGAAGAAGTCACGGCGGGTGCAAAATTTCATTCCGGGATTGCCCGTTCTCCCTGGCCGATCGAGCTGCACAGCGGGGAGAAGCCCCGGCTCGTTTGGCTCCTGAACGACTACTACGAGGTCCCGTACGGTTGCTTCGTGCCCGAAACGGGAGAGTCTCTCCTCGTCGCAGGTCGTTGTCTCTCGGCGGAGCACGAGGCGATGGCGTCTGCCCGCGTCACCGCACAATGCTTCTCCTACGGCCATGCCATCGGCCACGCCGCTGCCATGGCGGTGCAGGAAGATATTTCACCCCGGGCGGTTCCAGCCGAAGAGATTCGTCGGCGCCTTAATAGCGACGGCGCCCGATTGGATTAGAAAAGCCTCATTCCGCAGCTATACCCGTTTGTGGTACGGGGTCCCGCCATGAACACCCGGGATTCGCTCGTACCCAAGGAGACGGCGCAGCACATGACGGGTCCTCATCTGCGCGCGAAGGAAGCTGAACTCGAGGCCATCATCAATGGCACGCCGTTCATGCTTACGCGCTGCAGCCGCGATCTGCGCTATCTCTTCGTCAGTGACGCCTATGCGGCAATGCTGGGTCGTGATCGACGCGATCTAACCGGCAAATCCATCGTCGAGATCATGGGCCAGGAAGGCTTCGCGGCCATTCGCCCGCATGTCGAGGCGGTGCTGCGCGGCGAGCGGGTGGAGTACGAGACCGACGTACCCTTTCAGGGCATCGGCACAAGAGCGCTTCACGTCGTCTATACGCCGGACCGCGACGGTGCCGGCAATGTCAAAGGCTGGATCGGGTCAATTCTCGACGTGACGGAAAGGAAGCGCACCGAGCAGGAGCTGCGTGCGCGGGAGGCCGAGCTGGAAACCATCGTCCAACGGACTCCCTTCATTCTCATCCGCAACAGCCTCGATTCGCGGTATCGCTTCGTCAGCGATGCCTATGCACAGATGATCGGCCGCCGGCCGGAAGAAATCGTCGGAAAGACTATCCGCGAAGTTGTCGGAGAAGAGGGCTACAAAACGGTTGAGCCATACATCAAGAAAGTATTGGCGGGCGAGCGCGTCGAATACGAAAGGGAAGTCCATTATCACGGAATCGGTCCGCGCTTCCTGCACGGCGTTTACATGCCGGAGAAGGACGAGCAGGGTAATGTCATCGGATGGATTGCATCGATCAACGACGTGACCGAGCGCAAGCGTGCCGAGGCGCAACGCGACTTGCTGGTCGCCGAGTTGAGCCATCGGGTGAAGAACACGCTGGCCACCGTGCTTTCCATAGCGCACCTTTCCTTCTCCAAAGCCCCCTCTCCTGAGCAAGCCCGGCGCTCTTTTGACGATCGCATCCGGGCGCTTGCGCATACGCACGCCCGGCTGGCCGATGCCAATTGGTCCGGCGTGTCGCTCGCTACGATCGTGCGCGACGAGACGGCGCCTTACAGCGGGGCGAATGTGCGCATCGAAGGCCCTGATATCCTGCTGAGCCCGAAGCTCGCAGTCACCCTTGGCATGGCAATGCACGAGCTTGCGACGAATGCGGCGAAGCACGGCGCCCTTTCCACAAAAAACGGAGTGCTCGCAGTCAAGTGGGAGATTGACAAGTCCGCCGACGAGGTTCGCATAGAGTGGGTTGAGGCCGGAGGCCCTTGTGTGAGCGAGCCTCGTCACAGCGGGTTCGGCCGTTTGCTCCTGGAGCGCGCGCTGGCGTCGGACTTGAACGGAGCGGTGAAACTCAGTTTTCCGAAAGAGGGATTACGATGTCTGATCTCGTTCCCTCTTGACGGACATTCGACAGTGCATACGCGAGAAAAGTCAGCTCGCAACCAAGGCGCAGCATCACGTGCCGAGTTGCCGGAAGGCGACCGGTACGGCTTGGCCACGCGTCAGCGTGACAGGCAAACACGGGTGCTCGTGGTGGAGGATGAAGCATTGCTGGCAATGGAGCTCGAAGAGCTCCTGGACACGGCGGGCCACAGCATCGTGGGCCCGTTCGCGAGTCTTGCGCGCGCGATCGATGCAGCGCAGCGCGAAAAAATCGATGTCGCCCTTCTGGACACGAATCTGAACGGCGAAATGGTCTACCCGGTCGC
This sequence comes from Xanthobacteraceae bacterium, assembly GCA_036562835.1. GTDB lineage: Bacteria > Pseudomonadota > Alphaproteobacteria > Rhizobiales > Xanthobacteraceae > VAZQ01. Next base: position 3,089 of record DATCJI010000126.1, read on the forward strand.
GGATGAGCTGACGCGGCGAGGCATTCCATTTCTATTTGTGACGGGATACGGGCCGCTCCATGTACCCGAACGATTTCGGAGCGTTACGCGCGTGGCGAAGCCCATTGACCCCGCGGCATTGGCGGGTGAGCTGCAAAGATGTTGTGAAGCTTGGAGTGCCGGGGCCCATGCCCGTCAGGCCGGCTAAAGCATGATCCCGAAAAGTGGGAACCGGTTTTCGGTGAAGATCATGCTTCAACAAAAACCTAGAGCAGGATGACTATCCGAAGAATGGTCATCCTGCTCTAGCGCGGCGATCAGCCCGTTTTGCGCCGGCGAAAGCGCGAGGGAGCGCGCGCTGTC
>DATCJI010000262.1:0-5329 GCA_036562835.1 Xanthobacteraceae bacterium
ATCGGCCTCGATCGGTGCGAGCAGTTTGCCGTAATAGCCGAGCGCGTATTTTTTCACCTCGTCCGGAACATGACGATAGCGTTCCCCATGCACGATATTGAGCACCGCCTGGGTGCCGACGAACTGGGCGAAAGGGGTGATCATGATCGGATAGCCAAGCTCGTTGCGCACGCGCACGCATTCATGCAGCAGCTCGTCGAACTTGCCGGAGAGACCCAGGTCCGCGAGCTGCACCCGGAAGTTGCTCAGCATGCCGCCTGGAATCTGATGCTCGTAATGGAAGGGATCGTATTCCAGCACCTTGCCGAGCGGCTTTCCCTCCTGCTCGGCGACGCGGCGGAAATGATCGCCGACTTCGTCCGCAAGCGCATCGTCCTGGTCCAGTTGGTAGCCGAGCGCACGCAGATTGCGCACCATGGCTTGCATTGCGGGTTGCGCCGCACCGTTCGCGAGTGGCGCGACCGAAGTATGGATGCAGTCAGCGCCCGCCTTCACCCCTTCCAGATAGACGAGGGGAGCAACGCCGGTGAGGCAGTGGCTGTGCAGCTCCAGGGGGACCTCGCCGATGACGCCTTTGATCGCGGCCACGAGCGTGCGGATGCGGTCAATGGTGAGCAAGCCGCCCGCATCCTTGAGCCAGATTGCGTCGACCTTACCGCGCTCGATCAGCTCCTTGGCGGTCTTGACGTAAAGCGCATCTGTGTGCACGGGCGAGAGGCTGTACGACAATGCGCCAATGGTGCGGGCGCCGAGCACGCGCGCGACGTCGAGCGCGGTGAGCATGTTGTCCACGTCATTGAGCCCGTCGAAGGAGCCGACCTCGCGCACCCCATTGGCGATGAGACGCTCGACCCAGAGCGACACGACGTCGTCGGGCACGAAGTCAAAGGTCACGATGTTCTTCGAGCGCAAGAACGAGCTCAGCGGCGTTTTTCTGATGCGCTCGCGCAGGAGCCGCACGCGCTCCCACGGATCCTCTTTCAAAAAGCGGACGCAGACATCGAACTGGACGGCCGCGATGGCCTCGATGCGCTCGAACCCGATGCGGTCCATGCGCTCGGCGACTGGAAGCATATGGGCGGTGCGCATGCGGGTAGCCCACAGGCATTGGTGCGCATCCCGGAACGTCTGATCGACTATGGCGACAGTTGCGGCCATCTATTCGGGCACGCTCATCGCGTCTGCACGCGCGTGAGCGGCGGACGGCGCGATGACGAAAAGCACCTGATTGTATTCCACGAGGCTCCCGTTCTCGGCGAGAATGCTGCGCACCACACCGTCTACCCCTGCCCTGATGGAATTGAACAGCTTCATCACTTCGATCAGGCAAAGGGTATCGTCGGCTTTGACGTGCTGCCCCGGCTCGACAAAGGGCGACTGTCCAGGCGCCGATGCGCGATAGAACGTGCCGAGCATCGGCGCCCGGACGGCAATCTCTCCGTCTGCGAGGGCGGGTTCAGCACGCTCTGCCGACAAAAGGTCCGGCTTCGTTGCTTCGGCCGTGCGCGTCCGTGCAAGCGGAATTGCGGGCTTGATTGAAGGCCCTGCGCCGGCACTGCCGCGCCGAACGTGCAGATGAAAACCTTCGAACACCAGCTCCACTTCATCGAGGTGCTCGGCGCGGTCAATGATTTCGAGAAGTTTCTTTACGTCGTCGTGCGTCAGCTCCATGGGACCGAGAGTATCAGCAGCCGTAGGGTGGGCAAAGGCGCGCGATCGAGCTTTGATGCTTGGGCAAAATCATGCACGCCACGCGGACAACAGGGGCGACTTTGCGCAGCCTATGAAAGAGGGCCGAACACGATCGCGGCCGTCATCAGGATCAATATCTCGTTGACCTGCTCCAGCGCGCCGATCACGTCGCCGGTTTGGCCGCCCACCTGCTGGATGCACAGCCGCGCCATCAATAGCGCGGCAACGAGCAGCAGAACGAAGGCTACGGCGGCTGTCCGCGGGCCAAAAGCGGCAGCAAGAGCTATCACGCCGAGGAGAGCCGCGATCGAACCGTTTTCCCAGGATACGCCGGCTGCGCCCGCCGCCAGTCCATCGGCGCGGGCGAGCGGGACAAGGCGCATGAAAGAAGGCAAGGCCCCACGCGCCGCCGCGTGCGCAGCAATCAAAGCAGCCGCTGCGGGCGCGGGGTGCTCTATCGCCGCAACTGCGCTCCATCGCAGCATCAAGGAGACGGCAAGCGCGCACGCTCCGTACGTGCCAACGCGGCTGTCGCGCATGATGGCGAGCTTGCGTTCCACATCGTGCGCGCCGCCGAATGCATCGGCGGTATCGGCTAGTCCATCTTCATGCAGGCAACCGGTCGCAAGAAGCGTTGCGGTGAGCGCAAGGCCGGCAGCGAGGAGCGATGAGAAGCCCAGCCGATAGCCCGCCACATAGACGAGGGCGGCAACGCCACCCACGAGGGCGCCCGCCACCGGCATCGCCCAGCTTGCGCGCGCCACATCGCGCCCGTCGATCGCAGTGGAATGGGAAAGTGGCAAGCGCGTGCAGAACAGAACGGCGATTTTGATTTCCAGCCAAATGCGACGAAGCCACTCGCCGACCGCGCTCATGTTTGCTCTCTGATGTACAGTGAGATGCAGTATGCCTGCATGGTCATCGCTCGCCCAGTTGCGCGCAGCATGCCTCGAGCTGCCGGAGGGCCATCCGGCAATCGCGAAGGCGGTACGCAAGCGCGACGCGCAGCTCACGAAACCCGCCGGCAGCCTCGGGCGTCTCGAGGACCTCGTCGCATGGCTTGCCCATTGGCAGGCAAAGAATCCGCCCGAGCTCGAACAGGTCGAAATCCTCGTATTCGCGGGCAATCACGGGGTCACCGCGCACGGGGTTTCTGCGTTTCCATCCGAAGTCACCGCCCAGATGGTGGCGAATTTCGCAAGCGGCGGCGCGGCTATCAATCAGCTCGCCGAGCTGGCCCGGGCAACCCTGCGCGTTTTCCCGCTTGCACTGGAGCGTCCAACGGCGGATTTCACGCAAACACCCGCCCTCGGCGAGGACGAATTCATGGAGGCCGTCTGCACGGGATACGAGGCGGTCCGTCCCCACGCCGATCTGGTCTGCGTTGGCGAAATGGGGATTGGAAACACGACCACGGCAGCAGCGCTTTCAGCAGCTCTGTTCGGGGGCGGTGCAACGCGCTGGGCGGGACGCGGCACAGGTATTGACGAGGGCGGCTTTGCTCGAAAACGCAGCGCAATCGAACGCGCCCTGGCCCGGCACAGCGCGATCCTTAACGACCCGCTCGCAACTGCAGCAGCACTCGGTGGCAGGGAGCTCGCGGCTATTCTCGGCGCGGTGCTTGCCGCCCGCCACTGTGGCGTTCCGGTACTCCTCGACGGTTTTGCGAGCACGGCTGCGGCAGCCCCACTGAAAAAGCTGAACTCCGGGGCTCTGGCCCATGCGATGGCCGCCCATGTCTCTGCCGAGAGTGGGCATCGTCACCTCCTTGAGGAGCTTGGACTTTCCCCTCTGCTCGATTTGGGCATGCGGCTCGGGGAAGCTTCGGGGGCCGCCCTTGCACTGTTGGTCTTGCGAGCAGCGGTAGAATGCCACCGCGGCATGGCCACTTTCGACGGGGCGGCGGTATCGCGTCGGTCCGGCGGGGCGGACTAATGCTTTGAACCTTTACGCGCCTGCCGCGTTAACCCGCCGCGTTAACCGAAAATGAACCATTTGGGTGACGAACGCGACTAATACCCATAAGGTCATTCTCAGGGGATGGCGTCATGCGTGCACGAACCACTAACACTATTCACTGGCTCGATTACGATCCGGTCGCCTTTGTCGTGCTGATCCTCGGGATCGGCGCCGTTTCGCTGCTGGCGCTGAGCATATAGCCGGCCCAAACTGGACCTTTATACGCGCATCGCTTCAGCGATGACTTGGTATGCCCGCGCGCGGCGCGGGCATTTGCATTTTCGGCGCCGCAAATTCGATTGAGCGCGAGCGAAATCCGGGGAGCCCTTTCCAGAAGCTGGCTCCGCTGCAGCTGGACGTCTTTCAGATATCCACCCGCTCTTCGGCAACCGCCCGGCGCTCCTTCATGTTGAAACGGTTGTCATAGATCGGGCGCTCGCCGGTGGTCGGCCCTGGATATTGCACGAACAGCATCTCGCCCCCGGTTTCGGTGCGCAGCGCGCCTTCATAGTGGGGGTCCGGATGGAAGAGCATGGTGCCCGGCTTGAGCAGTTTCCCTTCGATCGTGAACTCGCCGGAAAGGATGTACCAGACCTGCGCAAAGCCGTGATAATGCTCGGGATGATACGAACCGGGCTCGTAGCGTACGATGCCCGCATTCGGCTCGGTCGGGCGCTCGGGGCGCGGATGGAAAAGCATCTTTCCCATCTGACCGGGCCAGCGAATCGTTTCCCATTGCGCATCGTCGACGTGACGGACCTCGTAAGGCAGGTGATCCTTGCGCGAAGCCTCGCGCGCGGCCGCATGCTGCTGGCTCATGCGATTTCCTCGTTTCGTTGAGAGCGCATTGATAGCCCGAATTGAGAGCGAATCCAAAGGGCGGTGCATCGCGCTATGCGGGCGCGATGAAATGAAAGAAGCTGCCGGTGACGAAGCCGCGCCGGCTTCCTGCATGCCCAAGCGGCCGTCCCTCGCCATCGTTCAGAATCGCCAAAGGATCATCGCTGCCTTCGCCACTCAGTGTTGCATAATGAAACTCGTGCCCGCGCACGACCGCGCCGGCCCGGCCGATCGGACCGTCACAAAGAAGGCGCGCTTCGCGATAGCCGAGATGGAGCTTGCGTGCCGAAAAGCTGGTCGAATGTCCGAGAAGGCCAGCCATCGCGTGATGCTTGCCTTGCCCATCTTGGAGGCCGTGACCGAGCACCATGTAGCCGCCGCACTCGCCGTGCACCCGACGCGTCTCCGCAAATCTCGCCAGTCCGGCATGGAATCGGCGTGCCGCCGCCAGTGCGGACGCGTGCAGCTCCGGATAGCCGCCCGGGAGCCAGCAACAGTCGCAGCGTTCCGGCGGCGGCTCGTCTGCAAGCGGCGAAAAAGGAATTATCTGAGCTCCCGCTCGACGCCAGCCTTCCAGCAGATGCGGATAGACAAAGCTGAAGGCACAGTCCTGCGCGAGCGCAATGCATTGGCCGGGCGGACGAAGCGGCATCGTCGCTGCGAGCTGCGGAATGCGCGGGTGCGATGCCATGCCGAGAATTGCATCAATATCGAGATGTCGTGCGCTCGCCTGCGCGAGCCGCGCAAGCAGGGTGGACAAATCGCCGTGCTCGCTCGCCTGCACCAGCCCGAGATGACGCGCAGGAATTTGCATCGTGTCCTCGCGCGAAAGCGCGCC
>DATCJI010000264.1:0-8012 GCA_036562835.1 Xanthobacteraceae bacterium
TTCCCCGGAACCAATGCATCCACGCTTCGTCTTTCGCCGCGGGCAGCACCTTCTTTGAGGCGACCGTGCGCAGCGCCTCGTCCAGATAGGCCAGCCCCTCCTCCGCGCGGCCGAGCGCAAACAGCAGCTTGCCGCGCTCCGAATAACTCACCGCGAGATTGGCCGCATAATACGGATCGTTGGGGGCCTTGTTGGCAACGGCCTCGACGAGCTTGAGGTCCTCGTCCGAGTTTTTCAGGGCTTCTTCGAGCTGGCCTGTCTCGCGCAGGATTCTGGCCACTGCCGCAAAGGCCAGCGACAGGTTGTTGCTCCAGTCGATGTTGTCAGGATCAAGCAGGTTGAGCTTTTTGTAGATGTCGAGACTCTTGCGATAATATGCGAGCGCATCGCGCCGCTGCTTTTTCTCGGCCAGGCTGTTGCCGGCGTAGAAATAAGCGATGCCCAGAAGAACCTGCGGTCTCGTGTTCGCCGGATCCGCGCTCGCCACCTTTTCACGAATGGCGACGAGCTTGGTCAGAATGTCCCCCGCCTGCTCGGTCCGACCGGCTTTCCGCAGCGCCTGGAAGTACATCTCGTAGCTGCTCGAGAGCATCGCCTGGCGTTCCATGTTGGCCGGATCGCTCGCGGCGACTTCCCGCGCAATTCTCACATTCGCTTCCTGCGCGTCCACTGCCTCCTCCGCGCGGCCGAGCATTAGAAGCGCTCTGCCTACCTGCTCATATGTCGTTGCAAGCTCGCGCTGCGCGCGCACATCGAGCGGCATCACCACCACAACCTTTCGCATGAGATCCAGGGCGGTGCGGAACTCTTGCAACGCTTCGTCCGCGCGGTTGCTCACGAGAGATATCTCGCCGATTTTTCCGTGCGCGATGGACAGGCTCCACTGCCATGCGGCATCGCGCTCGCCAAAGCGCTGCAGAATGGCGAGCGCTTTCTGATAATAGGCCAGCGCCTCTGCGCGATTCCCCTCCGCATTGAACGCGTTGCCGAGCTTTGAATAGTCGATGGATAATCGCCGATGCGCGTTGGCGTCGTCAGGAGCGGCAGCCGCGAGCTTATCGCTCAGCGCAAGCGCCTTGCGATATGCGGCAAACGCATCCGCGCGCCTGCCCGAGGCCATCAGCGCGTCACCAAGGCGACTGTAAGTAACGTTCAGGTCATCCTGCCAAAGCGCATTCTGAGGATCGATCTGAACCAACGCCTGCGCTATGCTCACGGCTCGTTCAGCCGCATCGAGCGCGGCCTTGGCATCGCCCTGGGCAAGATAGGTCATCATCAGCTCGCCGATTGCGACTTCTTCGGTGCGCTTGAGCTCGGGACTCGTTTCGCCGGATTGCGTGAGCTGATCCTGCAGCGAACGCGCGCTGTCGAGAATCCGCCGCATCAGATGCAGCGGCATGCCGGTTTCATCCCGAAAGTCCTGCGCCAGTTTGAACACCATGTCGTTCGCGGTCCTTGTCGCGGTGGCGAGCGTCTTCTCGGCGCGATCGCGCTGCTGTTGCGCGATCTGCTTTTGCTCGGTTGCCGCGCGTTCATTGGAGATCGCGAGTTTCTCGTTCTTGAGCGCGACCCTCCATTGCCAGCCGGCGATCACGATCAGCACCGCGAGCGTCGCCACGCCCGAGTAGGCGAGCGTGAGCGCGCGCCGCTGCTGGCGCAGCTCCTGCGAAAGCAGGTCCTCTTTCGGGATGCCGCGGATGGCCGCAGCGAAATCGGCGCCGGGCTCGATAAATTTGCTGTCGCGCGGGCTGGCGGCCTCGCGATATCCGCGCAGGTCCACCATTTGGGCTCGCTCGGAAGCCGTCCTGCGAGCGCGGGCGGAACCGGCAGCGCCGTGGGCGAGACAAACGCACCCCGCTCCTCGTCCCAGGCAAGCTCGCCTTCGGTGAGCCCGATGAGCAGCGTCGACGGCGAATTATGATCGAGCCAGTAGGTGACTTCCTTATTGACCACTTGGAGGCGGCGGCCTCGGGCGAAGCAAGCAGGACGAAATAGCGCGATTGCGCGAGCGCCTCTTCTATGGACGGCCAGAGATGCGGTGTTGCCGAAAGACTCGTGTCGTCGCGAAACACGCGCAGCGCGCGCCGGCGGTGCCAGGGCTTGCCGAGCTTCTGCACCACGGCCTGCAGCGCCGCGGCAATCGGCTTGTCTTTCCCGTGGCTGTAGGAGATGAAGGCGTCGTAAGCTGCCATGGCCTGTTTCCGTGAGGGCTCGTGCCATAGCATTCTTGTTGACGAAATGACCAAAAGCTGGCGCTCGCCGCCCCATCACGAAACTGTAATGGGATCGGATTGCTAGGGCTGGACACAGCTCGTTTTAATTGCATAGGTGCCGCGGCCCACCGTGCCCGCATGCGCGAGCGCCCGGGCGGCTGGGACGCAAGTACCCTAGGTCGAAAAGCGCAACGTCGTCACCGAGGAGCTCGCTCCGCCGTCGCTCCCGGCCATCAGCGTGACAATGATCAAGAGCCACATTGAATACTCCCCGCTCTTGTCAGGCCGCATCGGCATCACTGTGTCGCGCCGCTATTCAGAGCGGCTATAGTCATTTTGGCAAGCCGTAACCAAGATGGGGTGATGGTTAAGGCCAGGGGTAATGACCAGCGCCGATACCCTTCCTATCCTGATTGCCGGTGGAGGCATCGCTGGCCTCGCCGCAGCACACGCGCTGGCGCGCAAAGGCTTTCCGGCGCATGTGATTGAGCAGGCCGCCGAGTTCCGGGAGGTCGGCGCCGGAATACAGCTCGGGCCTAACATCTTCCGCGCGCTCGATCGGCTCGGCTTGCGTGATCCCGTGCTTGCCGACGCGCATCGGCCGCCGGCCATGGAAATGCGGTGCGCCCTCTCGGGCCAAAGCATTCTTTGCATTCCGCTTGACGATCCGCGGTTCGCGCAAAGATTTGCGGAGCCCTACGCCGTTACCCATCGGCACGATCTGCACCGCATTTTTCTGAAGGCGTGCAAACAGAGCGAGCTTGTAACGCTCGAGACAAGCCGCACCGTGCAGGACTTCGAACAGGACGAGCACGGGATTACCGTCGTGCTCGAAGACGGCGCGCGCGTGCACGGCCGCGCCCTCATCGGGTGCGACGGCATGTGGTCGCGCGTGCGCGAGAAGCTCGTGGGCGACGGCAAGCCCATCGTCTCCGGACATATCGCCTACCGGGCCGTGCTCAAACGCGACGAAGTCCCAGCCGATCTATGGCGCCCGGACGTGATCCTGTGGGCAGGCCCGCGCACCCATCTCGTGCATTATCCGCTGCGCCGGGGCGAGCTCTACAACCTCGTCGCCGTGTTTCACTCGGACCGCTACGTCGAGGGCTGGAACGCAAAGGCGGATACCGGCGAGCTGTGGGCGCATTTCAAGGGACAACGGCCGGAAGTGCTGCGCATGCTCGACCGCATCGAGACATGGCGCATGTGGGTGCTCTGCGACCGGGAGCCGATCAGGGAATGGTCGAAAGGGCGTGTGGCGGTTTTGGGCGACGCGGCGCATCCGATGCTGCAATACCTCGCACAGGGTGCCTGCATGGCGACGGAAGACGCCATGTGGATTGCCGAGAAACTTGCAGATCAGCCTGACGATATCCCGGCCGCTTTCCGCGCCTATGCCGAGCAGCGATACCTGCGCACCGCGCGGGTGCAGATCATGGCGCGCGTCTATGGCGAGTTCTATCACGCGCGCGGGCCGGCGGCGGAGTTGCGCAACCAGATGCTCGGCGCGCGCACGCCAGAGGACTCCTACGAAGGCATCGCCTGGCTCTACGGCGGGGTGTAACTCGCCCCGCGCCTATCCACGATCTGCTCCCCTCCCCCGCGAGCAGCGCTTTGCGCTGCGAGTGTGGGGAGGGGTTGGGGGTGGGGGCTCTTTCAAACGGCAAGTGTCTAACCGATGGCAGTTTGAATATCCTGCAGCACGCCATCGATGTTCGCGAGCACGTCATTGTTCCAGTAGCGCAGTACGCGATAACGGTTAGCAGTTAAGATCCGCGTACGCTCCGCGTCGGGCGCTGATTGGATTGCGTGTTGGCCCCCATCGACCTCCACAATAATCCGGTAGGCGTGGCATGCGAAATCAACAATAAAGCGATCTATCTGGACTTGGCGCCTGAAATGCGTATCGGGTGTCGGAAGCCGATAGCGCAGGTGGCACCAGAGCTTGCGTTCAGCCTCCGTTGGTGTGCGCCTCATTTGACGCGCAAACGTGCCTTGCCGCGAGCGTAGCTTCTTATGCTTACTGAGACTTCCCGGTCCCTTCAAATGTGTACCCCCACCCCTAAACCCCTCCCCACAAGGGGGAGAGGAACGCACCGAGTTTATGGCTCAGCTATGCACCTCACCCGAGTGCCTTGCGCACCCGGTCGGGAGTGAACGGGGTGTGGCGCAGGCGCACGCCCGCAAGCCCGGCAACGGCGCTGGCGATGGCGGGCGCGACCAGCGGTGTCGCCATCTGACCCACGCCGGTCGGGTGATTATCTGTCGCGATCACTTCGACGTGCATGAGCGGCACATCACTCATGCGCGGCACGCGATAATCATAGAAGTTCGATTGCTGCACCGCGCCGTCCTTGATGGTGATCTGCTCGGTGAGCGACATGCCGAGCCCATACACGATGCTGCTTTCCGTCTGCGCCACGACGTTGTCGGGCTGCACCGCAATGCCGCAGTCGATGGTGCACCAGAAATTATGCACGCGGATTTGTCCGCTGCGCCGATCGAGCGAGATGTCGGCAATGCCGGCCACCTGCGAGCCGGAATAATCGATGAAGGCGAGCCCAAGCCCGCGGCCCTCGCCGCGCGGCTTCCCCCAGTCCGCCATCTCCGCCACGCGCTGGACGACCTTGAGCGCGGGCGGTGAGTTTTTCAGAAGCTCCAGCCGGAACTTGAGTGGATCGATCCCGCGCTTGCGCGCGATCTCGTCCATGAACGCCTCGCTTGCAAACTTGTTCGCGGTGAAGCCGATACCGCGCAGCGGCGAGGTACGCACCCCCGTGTCCTCGAACACCTGCTCGATGAGCTGATGCGGCACGTCGTAACCCTTCAGATCCGTGCCCAACATCAGAATAAAGTCCTTGCCGGCTTTCTCGTACCGCACCGGGTCCATGTAGGGCGTGACGCGATCTCCGGCGACGCGATGCTGCCAGGCATTGAGCTTGCCGGAGGCGTCGAGCCCCGCGCGCAGGAAATGCGCGGACATGGGCCGCTGCCGCCCGTTGTGCACGTCGTCCTCGCGCGTCCACATCACCTTGACCGGCCGCTTTGCTTCCTTCGCAAGCAAGACCGCGTCGATGATGAACTCCTCGTCGCGGTGCCCGCGCCGGCCGAAGCCGCCGCCGAGCAGCATGTCGTGCAGCTTCACCTTGTCGCGCGGAATCCCGAGAACCTTTGCAACCGCTTCCACCGCCATGGTCTGGCTCTGGGTGCCGCACCAGATCTCGGCCGCGCCATCAGTCACCGACGCGGTTGCGTTCAGCGGCTCCATCTGCGCGTGATACGCATAGTCGCACCGGTACTCGGCCTCGATCAGGTTCGCCGCTTTCGGCATCTCGCCGCGCGCGTCCCCGGCCTTGCTCCATTCCGTCACTTTCGCATTCGGATCGCGCGCGGCCGCTGCGAAGGCCTCTATTCCCTGCTCACTGTCGAAGCCCCAGGCCGTGCCTTGTCGGGTCCAGCCAATGTCGAGCGCCTGGCGCGCGGCGAATGCCGCCCATGCAGTCTCGGCAAGCACGCCGACGCCATACGGCAGCTTCACGATCGCGAGCACGCCGGGCACGGCTTTGGCCTTCGCATCGTCGATGCGATCGGGCGCCGAGCCTTCCACCGGGGCGCGCACCACTGCGCCGTAGATCATGCCGGGCACTTGCTGATCGATCGAATAATGCGCGGTGCCATTGACCTTCGTCGGCAGCTCGACCCGCATCACGTCCTTGCCGATCAGCCGCCATTGGCCCGGCTTCTTCAGCTGCTCCGGTGCAATCTCCGGGGCTTTCTCCGGCACCTGCGCAAATGCGGCAATCTCGCCGTAGCTGAGTCGGCGGCCAGAGTTGGCGTGCACCACGGCGCTCGGCTCTGTCGTCAGCTCGTTAACGGGAAGGCCGAGCTTGCTCGCGGCATTCTCCAGCAGGATGTGCCGCACCTGCGCGCCGAACGTGCGCAGGTACTTGAAATAGCTCGTCACCGCATTCGAGCCCGCGGTGTACATCATACCGCCGAAGCCCGGATTGCCGTAGATGGATTCGACCGGGGGTGCAGGCACGATGCGCACGGCCGCCCAATCGGCATCGAGCTCCTCCGCAATGATGAGCGGCAACGAGGTCAGTGACCCCTGCCCCATCTCGGTCGCGGGCGACATGATGGTAATGGCGCCGTCGGTATCGATGCTCACCCATGGGCTCAGCGCCTTGCCGCTGCGCGCGCTGCCGAGCACGGCGGCAGCGAGCTCATGAGCCGGCGCAAGAAAGGCAAAGGAAAGCCCCGCGGCTCCGATCATCACCTGCCGCCGGGAAAGAACGGGATGCTGCAATGATACGTGCGTCATGGCTTACGCCTCCCGCGCCGCGCGCTCGACCGCGCGCACAATGCGCTGATAGGTGCCGCATCGGCAGATGTTCGTGCTCATGTGCTCGACGATCTGCTCGCGCGTCGGCTTGGGATTGTGCTTGAGCAGGTCCGCCGCGCTCATGATCTGCCCCGACTGGCAGTAGCCGCACTGGGGCACGCGCTCGGCAAGCCATGCCTTCTGCACCGGGTGCGACGAGTTCTCGGAAAGTCCCTCGATGGTGGTGATCGACTTGCCCGCAACCTCCGACACCTGCGTCTGACACGAAAATGCGCGCTTGCCGTCGATGTGCACCATGCACGCGCCGCATAGTCCGGCGCCGCAGCCGAACTTGGTGCCCGTGAGCTTGAGCCCTTCGCGGATGACCCACAACAGCGGCGTTGCCGGCGGCGCATCCGTCGACGTGGGTTTGCCGTTCACGGTGAAGCTCGTCGCCATCAATGTCCTCCTCGTCTGTACCCGCTCGTGCCGCGAAAGCAGCAACGCACTTTTTTGCTTCTGTGATCCCGCGGGAATTGTATTGCGGCGCGCCTCTATTGTGCGCCGGGCAATTTCTCCCGTCGAGAGCCTGGACGTATCAGAGTCTAAAAATGTCGATGGCCGGCATTGGTACGGCCATGACCACCTCTAGGACGAAATTGTTTAGCCCGCGTTTGCCACCTTCTTGGGTTGCGGGCGAACATTCGTAATCGAACGTCTTTGGCGCGCCGAAACGGTCTTTTTCTGCCCAACGGGCTGTGCCGGAGCGCTTACCTGGGGCGCCATTTCCGACAACACCTGACGTTCGGCCGCAAGCCAGTGCTGCTCGGCGCGGCCATGCGTGCGCCCTTCCGCGCTCCATATCTCGTAGGCGCGCTCCCGAATTCGATGTTGCAGAGAACAGTCCATCTCGGTCTCCCCATTTGCTTAGGCGCCATCCTGCTAAAGCAAACGGGGTTAACAAATGGTTAATTCGGTGTGGCAAAAAAGAGCGAGTGTATCAAGAGCTTGGGTGTCCAAAACTTACAAACCTGTCCAAGGTTTGTAAGTCATGGTTTGTTCTCATCGGGTAATTTTGCCACCGCCGATTGTGCGAGCCGCGCCTGATCTGCTCGCGCTGTGTACCGCTCGATCTCCGATAGCGACCGATGCCCAGACATGGCGGCAATTTCCTTCGTGGTTGCCTGATGCTCGGAAAGTCGGCGCAGCGCCGCTTTGCGGAGGCCGTGCGCAACGCAATGCGACGGAAGTCCGGCAGCTCGCGCAGCCTTTTCGATCAGTTCAGTCAACCCTCTTCTCAGCGGTCGACCACGCGCATCCGTTATGATGTGCTGCATGCCAACTACCGGCCCGGCCTTCAGCGCTCTCGTAAGTGCTGGATGGATAGGGATCATCAGTTCGTTAGTCGTTCCTTTGCGCGCCTTATCCTGTGAGACGCGGATGTAGCCATTCACCACGTCATTACGAACCATCTT
>DATCJI010000195.1:0-4603 GCA_036562835.1 Xanthobacteraceae bacterium
CTCCATCCCACCTTGCGGCCTGATAGGTGATGGCGGTCGTTAAGTCTGCGGAGCAAACCTTCTCTCAGGAATTTGCGCTGATCGCCCTTGCTGTAATTTCGTTCGTGCCGGCTGAGTTCTGTTTTTCTTTTGGGGCCCAGGAGAGGACTCGAACCTCCACGCCTCGCGGCGCTAGTACCTGAAACTAGTGCGTCTACCAATTCCGCCACCTGGGCAGGGCGCCAGCTTAGGTACGAACGCCCCTCAGGCTTGTCAAACCTGCGCCTGCCTGCCCTTATACCAGGTGCACGCGATGCCTTTCGTGCAGGCGAGGCGCGTTGGAGCGAGCTCCCATGACTGCTCTTGCAACGGAAACGCTGGTCACCGTATTCGGCGGCTCGGGATTTCTCGGCCGCCATGTCGTTCGTGCGCTGGCGCAACAGGGCTATCGCGTGCGGGTCGCGGTGCGCCGGCCGCATCTCGCAGGTCACCTGCAGCCGCTCGGCCGCGTCGGACAGATCCATGCCGTGCAGGCCAATCTGCGCTATCCCGAATCGGTGCAGGCGGCCGCGCGGGGTTCGGACGCGATCATCAATCTCGTCGGCATCCTGTTCGAGAGCGGCCGCCAGCGTTTCGATGCCGTGCACAGCGCGGGCGCCGAGATTGTTGCCCGGGCTGCAGCTTCCGTGCAGGCTGACCTTGTGCATGTGTCCGCAATCGGCGCCGACGAGAGCTCGGCGTCTGCTTACGCGCGCACCAAGGCACGCGCAGAAAAGCTCGTGCTCGCGGCGCATCGGCGGGCAGTGATCCTGCGGCCCTCCATTCTGTTCGGGCCGGAGGACAGCTTCTTCAACCGGTTCGCCGCGATCGCGCGGTTTGCGCCGGCGCTTCCCCTGATCGGCGGCGGACACACGCGGTTTCAGCCGGTGTTTGCCGGCGACGTAGCGCGCGCGGCCGTCGCCGCCATGGAAGAGCATGCAAAACCGGGCGTGGTTTACGAGCTGGGCGGCCCCGAGACGCGCAGCTTCAAGGAGCTCATGCAGTTCATGCTCAAGTGCATCGAGCGCCGCCGCATGCTCGTCCCCCTGCCGTTTGCGCTCGCCAAATTCCAGGCCTCCTTTCTGCAAGTCCTGCCCAAGCCATTGCTGACGGTCGATCAGGTGGACCTGCTGCGGCATCACAACGTGGTCTCGGAATCTGCGCAACGTGAAGGACGCACGCTCGCAGGGCTGGGAATCGATCCCGTCGCGATGGAAAGCGTCGTGCCGTTTTATCTCGCGCGCTTCCGCAAGACCGGCCAGTTCGCCGACCAGCGCGTGATCAGCGGATAGCCTCGTAGGGTGCGCAAAATCGCGCGCACGCTGACTTTCCGCGTGCGCACGGCTAGGCGCGATGTGCGCACGCGGTCAGGCGACCATCGCGCCTTTGCGCACCCTACCGCTACACCGCATCCGGGAGACAGTCAGCGGCCCAGCGCGAGCGCGATGAGGCCGAGCGTGCCGACGATCACGCGCCACCAGGCAAACAGCTCGAAGCCGTGGCGCTGCACATAGTCGAGGAATGTCTTCACCACAATCCAGGCGCACACGAAGGACACGACAAAGCCGAACGCGACGAGCACCGCGTGGTCCATGGTGAGCTGTCCACGGCTCTTGAAGAGATCATAGACGAATGCGCCCGCCATGGTCGGCATTGCGAGCCAGAACGAGAATTCCGCCGCCGCCCGCCGATCGGCTCCTAGCAGCATCGCTGCCACGATGGTGGCGCCCGCGCGGGACGTTCCCGGAATCATCGAGACGCATTGCGCAAGCCCGATGATGAGATACATCGGCAGCGAGAATTTGGTGGCGTCATGATAGCGCGTGCTCAGGTTCATCTTGTCGACCCAGAGCAGAATGGCGCCCCCAACAATGAGCGAGAAGCAGACGATCCATACGTTGAACAACACGGCCTTGATGA
This sequence comes from Xanthobacteraceae bacterium, assembly GCA_036562835.1. Classification (GTDB taxonomy): domain Bacteria; phylum Pseudomonadota; class Alphaproteobacteria; order Rhizobiales; family Xanthobacteraceae; genus VAZQ01. Next base: position 1,939 of record DATCJI010000195.1, read on the forward strand.
AGCCATGCGCAAGCGCGCCCACGATACCGGCGGGCAGAAACGAAATGAACAGCCCGAGCACGAACCGGCGCGCGTGCGGATCGCTGAACATGCCTGTCGCAAGCTGCCAGATGCGCGAGAAATAGATCGAGAGCAGCGCCAGAATGGCGCCGAACTGGATGAGCACGGCAAAAGTCTTGCCGAACTCCGCATCGTCAAATCCGAAGAAGCGCTCGACCAGGAGGAGATGCCCGGTCGAGGAGACCGGAAGAAACTCGGTCAGTCCCTCGACGACACCGAGGACGAACGCCTTGAAAAAGTCGAAAAGCATGCGCGGCTCCGGGATAGGGCGGGGGTTCTGATTAAATCAGCCCGGTAAAAATGGCTTTTCCTGCACCGTTAACCTCGGAGCAACGGGCGCAGGCCAACATTGCACAGTTTCGTGGGGCAGCCGGGCTCGGCGCTGTCATCGTCCGCGCAAGCGGATGACCCAGTAATCAACAACTGCGGAGCTGTCGCCGATTGCTTACGGCACATGCAGAGGATACTGGATGCCCCGCTTTCGCGGGGCATGACATCGGGGCGTGCTCGGCCGCAATGCTGACCCTGTTCTATCATCCCTTCTGCCCGCATTCCCGGTTCATCCGGCTTGCGCTTGCCGAGCATGGGATCGGGCAAGTGCACCTGATCGAGGAGCGGGTGTGGGAACGCCGCCGGGAGTTTTTAGGCCTCAATCCCGCCTGCACCACGCCGGTCCTGGTCGAAGAGGGGCACCCGCCTATTCCGGGCGCCGGAACCATCGCCGAATATCTGGACGAGACGCGCGGCGCGGAGCTTGGGAACCGCAGGCTTCTTCCCAAAGCGCTCAGCGAACGCGTCGAAGTGCGGCGCCTCCTGAGCTGGTTCAACGAGAAGTTTTTTGCCGAGGTTACGGGGCCGCTTACCATGGAGCGCCTATATAAGCGCTACATGCCGGTGAGCGCCGGTGGCGGCTCGCCCGAAACCCCGGTCATTCGCGCGGCGCAGCACAACCTGCGCTACCATCTCGCCTATATCGGATGGCTTGTGCGCACGCGCGACTGGCTCGGCGGCGATCGCATGAGCTATGCCGACCTTGCCGCCGCCACTCATTTGTCGGCGCTCGACTATCTGGGCGACGTGCCGTGGAACGAAGACGAGATGGCAAAGACCTGGTACGCGCGCGTGAAGTCGCGCCCGTCGTTTCGTCCGCTGCTTGCGGAAACGCTCGCCGGGATTCCGCCCTCGCCGACCTACGCCGATCTCGATTTCTGAACGATCCGGCCGCGCTGAAGGCGGAGCTGACAAAAGCGGCCCGCGCGCACGGCTTTGATGTCATCGGGGTCACTCGTCCCGACGCAATTCCGGAAGCGACCCCGCGCCTGCACGAATTTCTGGCCGCAGGCGCACATGGGGACATGCACTGGCTCGCGCACAATGCGCAGCGCCGCGGCAATCCGCAAATATTCTGGAGCGACGCACGCTCGATCATCATGCTGGGCGTGAACTATGCCGGCGAGCGCGACCCGCTCGCGATCCTGCGACAGCGCGAGCGCGGGGCGATTTCCATTTACGCGCAACGCAGCGATTATCACGAGATCATCAAAAACCGGCTCAAGGCCTTGGCGCACTGGCTCGCGCAAGAAGCCGGGGGCGACATGAAGGTGTTCGTGGACACCGCCGCACTGATGGAAAAGCCGCTCGCCGCGAAAGCGGGCGTCGGCTGGCAAGGCAAGCACACGAATCTCGTCTCGCGCGAGCTGGGCTCGTGGCTCTTCCTCGGCGCCATCCTCACCACGCTCGATCTGCCTGCGACCGCTCCCGAAGAAGACCACTGCGGCAGCTGCAGCGCGTGCCTCGATATCTGCCCCACGCATGCGTTTCCGGCGCCGTACCGCCTCGATGCGCGGCGCTGCATCTCCTATCTGACAATCGAGCACAAAGGGCCGATCGCGCGCGAGCTGCGGCCCTTGATGGGCAATCGCATCTATGGGTGCGACGATTGCCTTGCGGTGTGTCCGTGGAACAAATTTGCGCAAACGAGCCGCGATGCGAAGCTCGCAATGCGCGAGGAGTTGAGCGCGCCGCGCCTCGAGGAGCTCGCGCGGCTCGACGACGCCGGCTTTCGCAAACTCTTTGCGGGCACTCCGATCAAGCGCACGGGGCGCGACCGTTTCGTGCGCAACGTGCTCATCGCGATGGGCAATTCGGACAACGCAGCGCTCGCGCAAACTGCCGAGCAGTTGCTCACCGATGTATCGGCACTCGTACGCGGCGCCGCCGTATGGGCGCTGGGCCGGCTCGATCGCGCCCGCCTTGCGCATCTCGCGCCTGCGCTGCAGCCGAACGAGCGCGACCCTCTCGTGCAGGAGGAATGGGCGGCGATGCTCTGATGCCCCTTCCACCACCCGGCTCGCTGCGCTCGCTCGGGGCGGTCCCCCTTGCATGATCGTGAGGCCGAATCAGGTACAAGCTGAAAGGTGCGTCGGGATCGATGGCCATTCGACCCCGACGCGGATGGGCGGGACCGCTAATCCCCCTGGGTGTCTGGCACCGTGGGGGAGCATGGTCCGTCCGTCCTTCGGCTCTTGTCCTCAACAGATGATAGGGAGCACGTCCCGCATGCAAGGCAAGGAAGCGTCCGAACAAGAGACCAAGGCCAAGTTTA
>DATCJI010000352.1:0-2234 GCA_036562835.1 Xanthobacteraceae bacterium
CGTGCTCATACCCCTTCCGGGCACCGAGATGTGGGACCATCTGGACATCAAGCAGCGCATGCGCATCCTGCTCGCCCATGTCGATCCCAACCATCCCTATGCACAGACCCTCTCCGATATCGAATCCGACATTGCGGCACGCGCCGACCGCGAGTGGGGAAATACCTCGTACAGCGAGGAGGCGGAGATTGCGTTCTGGCAGCGTATCTATGAATTGCCTGACCAGGTGCAAATGGACTTGCACGGTGCCTATGATTGCTTCAACGCAGACCTTTCGTTCACGATCAGGATGAACAGACCGGAATCGGAGCACTTGTTCCGGCTGCGGCAGCGTATCCTCAAAGATTTTTATGGTGGTCTTAGACAGGAATGGAAACTGTTGCGACACGTTCTGCGGCAGAGCCAGACGGTGAGGGATGGACTGACTTATCTTTCCCTCTTTGGAAAAACATATTTGCCCGAAACCAAGCGCTTGCGCGCTACCGCCGAACCGACGAAACCAGGTCGGCACAGAACGCCTCGAGAGCATCGATTAGCCGTGGGGGAAACACAATAATGGCCATGTCGGTCGTCGTCAGTCCGGTGTGGGACGTTATCCAATTATACCATCAGCAACGACAGAATTGGATTTGGAGTAAGATCTAGGTATCCGAAGGGGTTCTCTTCATTGAGAGCAGAGCGGCTCGCGATGATCTGCAGGTACGCGATCACACTGCCGTGCGTGACCGGCATTGGAAGCAGCGAAGCCCCGGAGTGCACCTGATCATGGATTTTGCGTTGAGTCTCGAACACGAGCACGCGGTCGCCAGAGCGCGCCAGTTCGCGACTGACATCCTTGCGCCCCGCGCGCGCGAGCGCGCCAACAACGCGCAGTTCGACCCCGACCTGTGGCGGCACGCGAGCGCGCTTGGCCTAACCGGCCTGCCGGTCGAGGCCGAGCAAGGCGGATGGGGTTGTGACATGCTCGGGACTGCACTTGTGATCGAAGCTCTGGCCGCCGAGTGCGAAGACCTCGGTATCCTGTTTGCGATCTGCGCGCACAATTTCGGGTGCGCGGTTCCACTCTGGCGCGCCGGTACGAAGGAATGCAGCGACAAATGGCTGCGCCGGCTCGCCTGTGGTGGAGCAGTGGGCGCCGCCGCCATTACCGAGAGCGAGGCGGGATCGGATGTCTTCGCGCTCGTCACTTCGGCCAGCGAAACAAGTGATGGCTTTGCCCTCGCCGGGCACAAACGTTACGTAACCAACGCGCCCATCGCCGATCTGATCATTGTCTATGCACGGACGGAGCCAGTGCAAGGGCCATTCGGCATCAGCGCCTTCGCCGTCCCAGCCGGCGTACCTGGACTGCGAGTGGAGCCGGCACCGCGCAAAAGCGGTCTGGCGAGCGCGCCGTGGGGCAGCGTGTTCCTGGACGACTGCCGCGTGCCCAGCACCGCCTTGGTCGGGGAGCGCGGCGCCGGAGCGGCGATTTTCAACGAGGCGATGCGGTGGGAGCGCACTTGTCTGCTGGCATTGACCCTGGGAGCAACCAAGCGAATGCTCGCGCGCTGCATCGATCATGTCCGTTCGCGCAGGCAGTTCGGCCAGCCGATCGGACAATTTCAGGCGGTCGCGAACAAGCTGGTCGACATGCGCTTGCGCCTCGAAGCCAGCCAGTGGCTACTTTATCATGCGGCGTGGTTGCATTCCCGCAACGAGCCGGCGGACGAGGCCATCTGCTTGAGTAAGATCATGTCGGCGGAAAGTGCGGTCGCTGCCGGCATCGATGCCGTTCAGCTGTTCGGCGGCGAGGGCATCATGCCCGACTGCGGAATCGAGCTTTTCCTTCGCGACATGCTGCCGCTGCGCATCCTTGCCGGGACAACGGAAGTGCAAAAACAGCTGCTTGCGCGTTTCATGGGTATTACCCGATGATGCTGCACGAAGCCGCTCTGTCGCACGCCTCAAAATTGGCGCAACGAAGCGCGCTCGTTTGGGGCAAGGCGCAATTGACCTATGGCGCGCTCGCCGCCTCATCGGCGCGGATTGCATCGATGATGCGCGCCGATGGCGTCCGTCCCGGCGATCGCGTCGTTCTCTACCTGCCCAAACAGCCCGCAGCGGTGGTCGCCGTGCTCGCAGCATGCCGTTTGGGGGCGATCTACGTGCCGGTCGACCCGATCGCGCCCGCCGCCTATGCGCTCACGATCATCGAAAGCTCTCAGCCTCGGCTAATCGTTACCAACGCCGAA
>DATCJI010000357.1:0-12053 GCA_036562835.1 Xanthobacteraceae bacterium
GTCGCGTGCAGGGAGCCTGATTCGGGGAATGGTCATGGCGAAGCCGGCAGTTATCATCGTGGGGGCAAATAAGGGCGGGTGGGCAAGACGACCGTCGCGCGCACGCTGCTCGATTATTTGATCGCCCATCAGGTCCCGATCCGGGCGTTCGACACGGAGGCGCCGCGCGGCACCCTTAAGCGCTTTCATCCCGGCGTGACCGAAGTGTCGATATGACGCTGGTGCCTGATCAGATGAAAATCTTCGATACGCTCAATTCGTCCGAGGCCGCCGTTACCCTAATCGACGTGCGCGCGGGCTTGATATCCGCGACGCTCAAGGCGCTCCGCGATATTGGCTTCATCGAGGCTGCACGCAAGGGCCAGATCACTTTCGCGGTGTTTCACATCCTGGGACCCACGATCGCCTCGCTTGACGAGATCAAGGAAACCCCCGCGTATCTCGGAGATGCGCGTTATTTCATGGTCAAGAACTTCATCAACAACACGCATTTTTTCGAATGGGACGCCACGACACAGGCTTCCTATTTCTGGCAGCTCAATGATGCTGTCGAGATCAACGAGATGGCAACCGAGCAGGTGGAATTGGCCTCGGTGCCCTACGTCACATTCATTGCCAACAGGAAGCAGAATGGCGATGCGGCTTCTTACTCATTCGTCTTGCGCGGCTATGTGCGCCACTGGCTCGGCAAGTGTGGGCCGAGTATGACCGCATCAACGTGATCGATATCGTCGCCGCGAAGCTCCCTGGGGCCGCAGTGCGGGCGCAAGCGCGCGGATGGCGAGCTTGGCTGGCTGCAATCGCGATGCACCTTTTGTCAGTCGTTACCTGCAGGGTGCTTGCGGTTATCGGCCATACACAGAGGCGAGCGCAGGCGTGCCGCCGATTGACAACCGCACGTATGCTCCGGGCGAGCGCCTGCCATACGGCGGCGGCGCGCCCGTTGTGGGTCAATGCGACGAAGCTCCGCTTTTCATCGTCGCTTCGCCGCGCCCCCAAACCGGGAAGACATTTTTGCCAGGCTTATAGTCGATTACCTGCGCCTCGGTCGCGCCGACCCGCTGGTTTTCGACCTCAATCCGGCTGGCGATGCTCTGCGCGAGTATCTTCCGCGTCTTGCGAGGCGGGCCGATCTCGACGCGATCGCCGATCCAATGGGGCTGTTCGATCGGCTCGTGACTCAGGATGGGATCGCCAACGTCGTCGACCTCGGTTACGGCGCATTCGAGCGCTTCTTCGACATCGCCGAGCAGATCGGACTCTTCGGCGAGCGAGAATGTCAGTCCCTGCAGAGCCTCATCCTTTTTGCTGCCGACCCGCATCCCATATCCGCCAACAGCTATGCCCAGCTCCGCCGCCGTTTTCAGAGCGCGGTCGTCGTGCCAATCTTCAACGAGGCAATTTCGCAGGGTAAAGACTGCGCGACGACTTTCCTTTTATCGCGCGGCTGCGGTGCCACTGCAGCTTTCGAGCCTTGCGCCGATGCTCAAGGAGCAAATGCAAAAGTCACGTTGCTCCTTTTTCGATTTCCATGAAGATCTTCCACCGGGAATTCCGGTACCGCTTGCGTATGAGCTGCGCGTCATGGACGCGCCGTACCTTGCTCGAATTTCGCGAGCTCGAGTTGCGGCTGCTGCTGGAGAAACTGCGCGCCGCCTTGCCCAGCATGCGCTTTTGAGCTTGGAGAAAGATCATGCTCCACCCAACAAAAAGAGCGGGAGAGCGCTTCCAAGAAAAACTATCCCGCTCTAATGCCCTTCGAAAGAGATGAGTGTGCGTACCGGTAAATCGAGTTTGCGCAGCCGTTCGGCGCCGCCCAGGTCCGGCAGATCGATAATGAAACAGGCGGCGAGCACCTGCGCGCCGAGCTGGCGCAGCAACTTGACCGCGCCCTCGGCGGTGCCGCCAGTGGCAATCAGATCGTCTACGAGGATGACGCGGTCGCCACGTTCCACCGCATCCTCATGCATTTCGATCTCGTCCAGCCCGTATTCGAGCGAGTAGGCAATGGATACCCGTTTGTGCGGGAGCTTGCCTTTCTTGCGGATAGGCACAAAGCCTGCCGAAACCTGATGTGCGACGGCGCCTCCGAGGATGAAGCCGCGCGCCTCGATGCCTGCGACTTTGTCGATCTTGGAGCCGGCCCAGGGCTGGACCAGCTCGTCCACAGCGCGCCGAAACGCGCGCGCGTTGCCCAGAAGTGTGGTGATGTCCCGAAAAATGATTCCCGGTTTGGGATAATCCGGAATGGAGCGGACCGATGCCTTGAGATCGTGTTCGAAATCGATCGTAACCATGCGTGTCTCAGCACAATGCCTGCGTTGCGGTGCGGCCCACTCTGGCGAACCATGAGGCGGCACGCAACCATGCGGGTCTGGACGGCTGAACAATGTCGCAAGTGTCCACTGTTCCGATCATAGGCGGCGGTCCTGCAGGGATGTCGTGCGCCCTTTGGCTGCAGAACTACGCACTCCAACCATTGATCATCGAGAGCGAGAGCGTGCTGGGCGGCATGGCGCAACGCGATCCATTTCCCAATGAGGGACTGCTTGGCAGTCCGGGAGAAAGCGGCAGGGAAAATGCTGCGGCATTCGCAGAGCACATCCGGCAACTCAACATTGAAACATGCCTGGGTGCGACGCCGGTTCGCCTACAGCGCATCGCTGAGAGCAACTTCACCCTCGATGTCAGTGTCCCCGATGCGCGCACTCGCACGTTTGCCAGCAGCATTATTGTAATCGCAACCGGCACGCGCTTCGCGGGCGAAGACTGGCTCGGCCGCGTTCACAACGCGCATGAATTGGCTCGGCAGGGGCGGGTGCACCTGGGGGCTCCCTGGGCGGCAGAGCCGGGCAATGTGCTCGGTTCGCATATCGCCGTCATTGGCGGCGGTGACAATGCCTTCGATGTGTCCCGGATGCTGGCCGAATGCGGCGTGCGCGCAACTATCGTGATGCGCTCGCAACGTCCACGGGCAGCGCCGCTCATGGTCGAGCGCCTGCGGACGCACGTGGAATCAGGCCATGTGCGCGTGATCGCCGGGCGCATCGTGACAGCACTGGCGGATATCCACGGACAACTCCGCCTTTTCCTCGACGACGGCAGCGAGATCGATGCCGATCATGTGCTGCTGCTCTTCGGATACCGGCCGAACTCGGACGGGAGCTGGCTGCAAGTTGAGCTTGAGCGTGACGCGCGCGGCTATCTGAAAGTTGATGAAAAGATGGAAACCTCGTGCAAAGGCGTGTTTGCCATCGGCGATGTGGCCGAAGCCGTGCACCCTTCGATTCCAACTGCGCTGGGCAGCGCCACCAAGGCGGCGCGCGAGATCGCCCGCCGCTTGCAACAGGCTTTGCCTACTTGCTCTTGAGCACGCGTCCGGCGACCGCATCCAGCTTGCGAAGGAGCTTTCGATCACGTGCTTCCGGCGCGGTGATCAGCGCATTATCGAGCGCACGATCCGAACCGATGGGGCAGGCCTCGTGTTCTGCGGGGAAATCGCGCGCGAGGCGTGCGACAAGATTCTTTGCTTTTTCGGCATTTGCGGTGAGCACGGCGATGATGTCCTGGACCGTGACGGCGTCGTGGTCCGGATGCCAGCAGTCGAAATCGGTCACCATCGCCACCGTCGCATAGGAAATCTCCGCCTCGCGCGCGAGCTTGGCTTCCGGGAGGTTGGTCATGCCAATGACCGAATAGCCGAGCTGCTTGTAGGTCAAGCTTTCAGCCAAACTGGAGAACTGCGGGCCCTCGATGCACACGTAAGTACCGCCGCGGACGAGCTTGATGCCTTCGGCGCCTGCCGCGGCAGCAATGCGATCCTGCAAGCATGGCGAAACCGGATGCGCCATGGAGACATGAGCTACGCAGCCGGTCCCGAAGAACGAGCTGGCGCGCGCGAAAGTGCGGTCGACAAATTGATCCACGAGCACGAATGTGCCGGGCGGCAGTTCCTGCTTGAATGAGCCGCACGCCGAAAGCGACACAAGGTCTGTCACGCCTGCGCGTTTCAGCACGTCGACATTCGCCCGATAGTTGATATCCGTGGGTGAAATGCGATGCCCCTTGTCATGGCGCGAGAGAAAGACGACGGCGGTGCCGCCAATCTTGCCCAGGCGTAACGGCGCCGATGGCTTGCCCCACGGGCTCGCGAAGTTTTTTGTGCGTATCCGTTCGAGGCCGGGCAGATCGTAGATACCCGATCCGCCGATGATGCCGAGCACCGCTTTGCTCATGTGCTCCCCCACGAGCGACACCCTGCAACTCTGGGCGTGTGCCCGGTTTGGCCGCTTTTACTGGCGCGGATATTCGAGCGGCGGCCGCGCGCTCAGCTCTTCGGGATGCAGCTCGACTGCATGCCAAATTCTCTTTTTCGTGAAGTAGAGGAGGCCCGCCAGGATGATAAGGAAGATGAACACCTGCAGTCCCACCCTTTTCCTCTGCACGAGATGCGGCTCCGCGGCCCACATCAGGAACGCGGAAATGTCCTTTGCGTACTGTTCGACGGTCGCGGGCGAGCCGTCGGTGTAGTCGACGCGGCCATCGGCCAGAGGCGGAGGCATGACGATGGCGTGGGTGGGATAGTATTTGTTGTAAAAGGCGCCGGGAGGAACGGTTACCCCGGCGGGTGGGTTCTCCTCATAACCTTGCAGCAGTGCCGTGATGTAGTCGGGTCCCTGTTCCTGATACTGCACGAAGAGGTTGAAGACCCAGTAGGGAAATGCAGTCTCGTAGCCCCGCGCCTTGGCGATGACCGAGAGATCCGGGGGGACCGCATTGTAACGCGCGCGGGCGGCCTGATCGTTCGGGAAGGGTGAGGGAAAATAATCTGCCAGCCGACCCGGCCGTTGAAACATTTCGCCCTGGTCGTTCGGCCCGTCCTGGACCTGATACTCGGCTGCAATTGCCGTGGCCTGCGCGGCAGTGAAACCAGGTCCGCCCGGCTCGGCGAGATTGCGAAACGCGATGAGCTTGAGCGAGTGGCAGGTCGAGCAGACTTCGCGGTAGATCTTGAAGCCGCGCTGCAGCTGCGCCTGGTCGTACTTTCCGAACGGTCCTGCAAACGACCACCTGTTCTTGGGCGGGGTCGCGGCCTCATGCTCTTGCGCAAGAGCAGGCGCGAGGGACGCCAGAAAGGCAATGCCACATGCTGCGATAAGTCCCCGCAAGGACATCGTCTTTCTCACGCCCTTGGTGTGCCGCCCGGAGCGGGCGCTGGTGCGCCCGCCGGCAAGCCCTGCCTCAATACTGCCTGTGAAATCGAGGCCGGTAGCGGCTTCGTTTTCTCGACGCGGCCAAGTACCGGCAGAATGATCAAAAAATACACAAAATAGTAAGCCGTGAAAATGCGCGCGAGGAGCACGTAAGCGCCTTCCGGCGGTTTGGAGCCGAGCCAGCCAAGCCCCACACAGACGATGAAGAACAGCCAGAAGAACTGGCGATACAGCGGCCGATATCGGGCGGACCGCACCGGCGAGGTGTCGAGCCAAGGCAGGAATGCGAGAATCACAATGGAGGCGCCGAGCGCCACGACGCCAAGCAGCTTGTTCGGGATTGCGCGCAGAATGGCGTAGAACGGCAGGTAGTACCATTCCGGCACGATGTGCGTCGGCGTCACCGACGGATTGGCCGGAATGTAATTGTCGGAGTGCCCCAGATAATTCGGCGTGTAGAACACGAGCCAGGCGAACAGGATGCAGAACACGATCGTCAGGAAGGCGTCCTTGAGGGTCGCGTAGGGCGTGAACGCAACGGTATCGCGTTCGGTGACGGGCTCAATTCCGTCAGGATTGTTCTGCCCCACCATATGCAACGCCCAGATATGCAGCACGACGACGCCTGCGATGACGAAGGGCAAGAGATAGTGCAGAGCATAGAACCGGTTGAGCGTGGGATTGCCTACCGCGTAGCCACCCCATAGCCACGTGACGATGCTCTCGCCGACGAGGGGAATCGCCGAGAACAGGTTGGTGATGACGGTCGCGGCCCAGAAGCTCATCTGGCCCCATGGCAGCACATAGCCCATGAACCCGGTCATGATCATGAGCAGCAGGATGATCACGCCGAGAATCCAGACCACCTCGCGCGGTTCCTTATACGATCCGTAATACATGCCGCGAAACATGTGCACATAGGCGGCGAAAAAGAACATCGAGGCGCCGTTCGCGTGCAGGTAACGCAACAGCCACCCGTAATTGACGTCGCGCATGATCTGCTCGACCGAGTTGAACGCGAAGTCCACGTGCGGCGTGTAGTGCATTGCGAGCACCACGCCGGTGACGATCTGCACGCCGAGCATGAAGGTGAGAATGGCCCCGAAGGTCCACCAATAGTTGAGATTGCGCGGGGTGGGGTAGACGACGAATGACGAATAGACGAGCCCGGCAACCGGCAACCGCCGCTCCAGCCATTGCATGAACGCGCTTTGCGGCGTGTAACTCGAATTTCCGCTCATGCCCAAACCTTCAAGCTGCGGCCGAGCCAGTCGCGCCGATGCGGATTTTCGTGTCGGAGATGAACTCGTAGGGGGGCAGGGCGAGGTTGGCAGGTGCCGGCCCCTGCCGGATGCGGCCTGAAGTATCGTAAACAGATCCGTGGCACGGGCAGAAGTAGCCGTCATAGGGTCCCTGCTCGGCGAGCGGTATGCAGCCAAGATGTGTGCATATCGCGATCAGCACCTGCCACTGATCGTGCCCCGGCTTGACGCGTGCGGAGTCGGGTTGTGGATCGGGCAGCTTGGCCACGTCCACTTTCTGCGCATCCTCGATTTGTTTCTTGGTACGATGGGCGATGAAGATCGGCTTGCTGCGCCAGAACACCTTGATTGTTTGACCCTCCGGGACAGGCGACAGGTCGACCTCGACCGGTGCGCCGGCCGCAATTGTGGAGGCGTCCGGGTTCATCTGCGCAATGAGTGGCCAGAGCACGCCGGCGGTCCCGATCGCTGCCACGGTGCCGGTCGCGATATATAAAAAATCGCGACGCGTGGGTTCTGTGGTAGCAATGGCCGTCACCGCATAAACCTCTTCTCTGGTTCAGGAAAATCGGGCATGCGAGCGGGTGCGCATGAACACTGGAGGCAGGCAAAGAAGCGGCGTTTTATTGGCATCGATGAGAAATCAGTGCAAGTGGTGCGCCGCCACATTCGCACGCGGGCCGATGCGCACGCGGAGCGAGCAGGGCCGACCTGCTGTGTTTTTTCCCGGACTCAGCATCGACCATGCGGATCGCGCTCTTTCAACCTGATATTCCGCAAAACACCGGGACCATCATTCGGCTGGCCGCCTGTCTCGGCATTGCGGTCCACATCATCGAGCCCGCAGGGTTTCCAACCACGGATCGTGCATTCCGCCGCGCAGGGATGGACTACCTGGATCAGGCGGAAATCGTCCGGCATGCCGGCTGGCGCGCATTCCAGACGTGGCGAGCGCGCGAGCGCGCAAGGCTGATCCTGTTCACTACAGGCGCAAGCATGCCGTATCTCGACTACATATTCCGGCCGACCGACATCCTTCTGTTCGGCCGCGAGTCGTTGGGCGCGCCGCCCGAGGTGCATGAGGCTGCCGACGCCAGGCTCGTCATTCCAATGCGGAACGGTGTGCGTTCGCTCAATGTGGCGGTAGCCGCAGCCATGGCGGTTGGTGAAGCGTTGCGGCAGGTGCGAGTGAAAGGGACCGGATGACTAACTCTAAAGATCGGAGGCGGGTGAAGGACCTGATTACGCCCGAAGGCGACGCCCCTCACCCGCCTCGCTCGCTGGCGCTAGCCGCCACGAACCACTTGCAAAATCCCCCACGCAAGTGGACGGCGACATCGCACTCCCAGATCCCCCACGCGCCGAAGGTTTATTGAACACAATGGCAAAAAAGAGCCGCGCGAAAAAATTTTCCACGCCTTCATTCGCACTCGCACACTCTTATGTCTGTGTTCTTTCTCAGAGCGCCGAATATGCGCACGGCGCAATGAAAATCCCGCAGAGATGCGCATGAGCTGCGCGCAACTGGAAAATCGGAAAGCGCGCGCGCGTGCCTTCTTCGAGCAGTTACGCGACGATATTTGTGGCGCATTCGAGGCTCTTGAGCGCGCTTTGCCACAAAGCGCGCCGCTCGCACAACGCGAAACGGGAAATTTCCGGCGCAGTCCCTGGGTGCGCACGGATCATGGAGGGGAGCCTGGCGGTGGTGGCGAGATGGCGCAGCTGGCCGGCCGCGTTTTTGAAAAAGCTGGTGTGCACGTTTCCACTGTGTTCGGCGAGTTCGCGCCGGAATTTCGTAAGGACATACCCGGAACGGAGGCCGACCCGCACTTCTGGGCGTCAGGAATTTCGCTGATCGCGCATCCGCAGAGCCCGCATGTGCCGGCTGTGCACATGAACACGCGCTTTATCATCACCAGTAAGTCGTGGTTTGGCGGCGGAGCTGATCTGACCCCAGTCCTCGCCCTGCGCCGGCGCCAGGATGATCCGGATACGGTCGCGTTTCACGCCGCCATGCGGGCCGCATGCGATGCGCACCCCGCGGTCGCTCCTTACGACAAATACAAGAAGTGGTGCGACGAATACTTCGTTTTAAAGCATCGCAGTGAGCCGCGCGGCATCGGCGGCATCTTTTTCGATTATCTCGACAGCGGCGACTGGGAGGCGGATTTTGCCTTTACGCAGGAGGTAGGCCGCGCTTTTCTTCGCATCTACCCCGAACTCGTGCGCCGCAACTTTGCCCAACCCTGGAACGAGGCTCAGCGTGAGGAACAACTGGTACGGCGCGGGCGATACGTCGAGTTCAACCTGCTTTACGACCGCGGCACGATTTTCGGCCTGCGCACCGGCGGCAATGTGGAATCCATTCTGTCTTCGCTGCCCCCGAGCGTGAAATGGCCCTGAGCCCTCAATCAGAGCTGGCGAGGCGCCGCACCGTAAACTCGATGCGGTCGTCCGGCAGCACCCGCCAGGATTCGATCTCGGTCATGTAGGCGGCTTTCGGGAAGCGGCGAAACATCTCCCGCGCCTTCTCGCGCGCGGCCTCGCGCGGCAATGCGAAAGTCTCGCGATGAAAGCCGTCGCGCGGAGCCGTGCGCGCGGAGAGTGCCTTTGCAGAGCGGCGTGCAAGGTCTGCAGGTCGACGCAGGGTACGCATATACAGCACAAATGTAAGGGTCAGAGCCCGGGCAGGCGAGTCCGATTCTCATCTCATCCGCTCACCCGATCTCGCCCATGACCGCGTCCGCAATCGCGTCGAGCGAAGCGGCGTCCAGTGGAAAGTCCGCACGCATCCACGCCTTCTCGGCTGCGGCAATTGCGGCGCCAAGCTTGGGGCCTTTGGCGATACCGCGCCTGATGAAGTGTGTTGATTTGAGCGGAAATATCGGTGCAGTCCAGCGCGCAGGCAGCGCAGTGAGCATGCGCCACGATTGGTCATCGGCATCTGCGGTCGAGCGCGACCAGGCGAGCAGGACAACATCGACAAAGTGCTCTGATGCCAGACGATAGAGCAGGCGTCGGCCCCCCTGCTCACCCTCGGCGGGCGAGACACTCCTCCATTCTTCGCCCATGCACACCAGGCGTTCATGCTCGGCATTGGCCAGCCGCAGGCGCTCACGTAGGCGCCCCGCATCTTCGGTCACCGACACCGCGAGCGCGCCCAAGCGGCGCAAGGGATCGGGGGCGATATCCATTGTGTGCTCGAGCGCGACCATTCTGGCGAAGCTCGTGAGCAGCGGCACGCCTGCGAGCACCTCATCGAGTAAACCCGACTCACTCATGAGTTGCAGCATCGACACCGCCCCCTTCGCCGTGAGCAAGCGCATGAACTCCATGCGGATGCGCTCACGAGAGAGGCGTTCGAGCCCCGCGCGGGCGGCAATGCAGGCGGCGAGCGCGTCCGGATCCGGCGCGCCCTCCCCATAGGCGGCGTGGAAGCGAAAGAAGCGCAGGATGCGCAGATAATCCTCAGCAATGCGTATTGTCGGGTTGCCAATGAAGCGCACCCGCCGCGCGTGGACATCGGCAAGGCCTCCCACATAATCGTAAATCGCGCCGTCGCGTGTTGCGGAAAGCGCGTTCATGGTAAAGTCGCGGCGCTCGGCATCGCGCTTCCAGTCTCTGCCGAACACCACCTTCGCGCGCCGCCCGAATGTCTCGACGTCCTGCCGCAGCGTGGTGACTTCGAAGGGCCGTCCGTCAGCCACGACCGTCACCGTGCCATGCTCAATGCCGGTGGGTACCGTCTTGAAGCCCGCGCGCTCCACGCGGCCTATCACTTCGGCAGGAAGCGCAGTCGTTGCGATATCCACGTCGCCGCGAGCTTCGCGCAAAAGCGTGTTGCGGATTGCGCCTCCCACGATGCGTGCCTGTTCACCGGCCGCATCGAGGGCCGCAAGAATTTCGGAGAGCGGCGGCTCGCGCAGCCAAGCCGCATCGAGACGCGCCGTTGTCACTGTGTCGATCCGGGCACGATCTGGCCATTCGAAGATTGGACCGGAACGTATTTCGAGCCGGGCGGCTCCCCGCTCCATTGCGCCAGCACAACAAAGCTGCCGATCATGAGCATGAGCGCGGCGATCAGCAGCCAGGCAATGCGCTTCACCGACCAGCTCGCAGGGTGCAGTACCCCGGAGCGCGTTGCCCATAAAAAAATGGCATAAACGACGAATGGAGTAAGAAATAAAGCGATCTCTGTAAGAACAGGGCGGACCATGGCTCAGCCTGGTTTCGGCCCTCCGCTCGAGAAAAGGTTGCCCACCTGGTCGTTCTGTCCGTACACGCGGTCGTAGAGATTGCGCACAATACCCGCCGTAACGCCCCAGATGTAGCGCTCGCCAAAAGGCATGGCGTAGTAGTTCCGTTTCATGCCCTTCCAGTCCCGGCTGTGGATGGCGTGGTTCTGCGCATCCATCAGGAAGGCAAGCGGGACCTCGAAGGCGTCCGCCACCTCCGCCTCGCACACCGTAAGCCGGTATGAAGGCTCGACGCGCGCAACCGTGGGAAGAATGCGATAGCCGGAAAAAGTAAAATAGAGATCGAGATACCCGATCGGCTCGATCAGATCGCGCGCGAGGCCGATTTCCTCGCTCGCCTCGCGCATGGCTGCTTCGGCCGGAGAGCGGTCATTCGGATCCATCTTGCCGCCCGGAAAGGCGATCTGCCCAGGATGGCTGCGCAGCTCGGTGCGCACTGTGAGCAGCACCTGCGGCTCGGAGCGGGCGACCACCGGGATCAGCACGGCTGCGGGGAGCGTCGGCTGCGTACCGGCACGTTCCCAAAGCTGCGGATCGAGATCGAGATCGCCACGCTTCGCCTCTGCTGCCGGATCGTGCAGCGCGAGCGGCACTTCGAGCGTCAGCCGGCGTCGCGCGCGGTTGAAGAAATCACCGACGCCGATCGAAGCGGCCTGCAGACCATTCATGAGATGAGATCCTGCAGCAGTTCGGAGTCCGTCATGGCGAAGAACTCGCCGCCAGACGCAACCCCAAACCGGCGCTTGCCGTCAATCTCCCGTTTCTCGCCCAGCGACACCAGCTGGTAAAGCAACGGCCGCGCGAGCAGAGCCCACAGATTTCGCCTCACGTGCAGATAAGGCTTGAGGCCCCCGGTCGCGACTTGCGCCTCGAAGCGCAACGGGTGGTCGCGCCCGCACGCCACCTGATCGTCGACGTTGGTTCGAAAATGCAGAACCTGTGCGCCTTGTGCATTTCTCAACAAGTCGAGCTCGACTGCAAGGAACGGTGCGTCATCGACAATGATGCCGCATTTCTCAACAGGAGTGACCAGGAAATATTTGTTGCCTTCGCGCTTGAGCACGGATGCGAACAGCCTCACCAGGGCGTGCCTTCCAATCGGAGAGTTCAGATAATACCAAGTGCCGTCACTCGCGATGCGCAGATTGAGATCGCCGCAGTAGGGTGGATCCCAAAGGTGGACGGGCGCTGGCGCTGCACGCGCAATTCTATGCACAACGCCCGCTATGCTGCGCATCTCCTCGCTTCGGGTTCGCTGCTCAGCTGTCACGATCGATATACAACATAATACCTGTCGCGTTCCTTTGTCCGAGCGAGTCTCG
>DATCJI010000397.1:0-4172 GCA_036562835.1 Xanthobacteraceae bacterium
ACGGAGCTACCGCAGCGGGGCCCGACTAAACTGCCCTGGCGAGAAGTTCTTGCTTTTGCAGGCAGCACTCTTCTTCGCGCAACGTGCGGAGATTGGCGGCCAACGTTTCCGTCAGCTCTTCCGCACAACTGTGTGCCTCGCGTTTTCTTTGATCCCACAAGGTCGACGTGAGGTTCGCATTCTCTGCTCCGCCCGCAAATTACCACGAACTGATCGGGCCAGCTCCGGACTTTCATAGCATACCGCCGGGCAAAGCTGGTTCAGCCGGACGCCGAGTTGCCATATGAAGTGCGGCTCTCAACCGATCCGACAAAAAGCACACAATGCACCCGCCAGCCTCCCTCCTCCAGCACGCGCCTTTTCAGCGCGCTGGCGCTCCTGTGGCTGACCGGCAACGCCCTGCGGCTGACCGTGCTGGGGGTGCCGCCGGTCATCCCGCTGATCCGCGACGACCTCCAGCTCACCGCGACACAGGTCGGCATCCCGGGCTGCCGTGGATGCTGCTCGCGGCCGCGGCGGTGCCAGGCTCGCTGCTCATCGCCAAGCTCGGCGTACGCAGCGCGCTGGTCGGGGGCCTGGTGGTGAACGCGATGGGCGGAGCGCTGCGTGGCGCTTTCCCGAATGTCTTCTGGCTTTATGCAATGACGATTGCGACCGCCGCCGGCGTCGCGGTGATGGAGGTGACCATGCCGTCCGCGGTGCGCGCCTGGCTGCCGTACCGCATCGGCTTTGCTACAACGGCCTGCTAATCGGCGAGGTGATGCCGGTGATGCTGACGCTGCCGCTAGTTTTGGCGCCGGTCGGAAATTGGCAATGGGGTTTCGTAGTCTGGAGCGCGCCCCGTCTTGCTCATCGCGATCCTCATGCAAATTTTCCGCCGACGCGCGCGAGCGGCGCGAGCCCGGTGCGCGTGCGCTGGTGGCCGGACTGGGGCAACATCCTGATCTGGCGGCTCGGCTTCTTGCTCGGGACCCGTCAACACGTTCATCCCGGATTTTCTGCGCGACCACGGCCAGGGCGAATGGAGCAGCGCCGCGCTGACAGGGCTGAACGCGGGACAGCTGCCCGCATCTTTCGTGCTGCTCGCTGCGTGATCGGCACGGTGGCGACGCTGATGATCATCTTCGGCTCGGGCTCCCTGATCGTCGCCGGCGCAACATTGGTCGGGCTCTGCTGCGCATCCATCCTGGTGCTGGTGCTCGCCCTGCCGCCGCTGCTCGCCAAGCCGGACGACGTGCAGCGCGTCACCGCGGCGATGTTCACCATCAGCTACAGCTGCGCGGTCATCGTGCCGATCATTAGCGCGGCGTGGGATCTGACCGGCATGTCGGGCACGGCCTTCGTGCCCATCGCGCTGTCCGCCGTGCTGCTGATGGCGATCGCCCCGGCGATCAGGCACGTCAGGAGGCCGGGCGCGGCTTGAACTCCGTCGCTCGATCTCCGTATGCTTCGCTATATGGGGATCACTCTCGCCCTCAATGACGGCGTGGCTGCCGAGCTGAAGCGCTTACGCCGCGAAGCGCTTCAATGCGACCATCAACGACGCATTACGGCAAGGATTGCGGCCATCGAAGCCGTTTAGGACGCCTTCGTTTCGCTCGGAAAGCCAATGCTGATAATATAACTGAGGCCCTGGCCTTCGCAGCACGCGAAGACTTCAAGTGATCAACAGCAGCAGCGATCGTTATATTATTGCTCCAATGAGGTGACCGACATGCGTCCCATTCCCGTCGGAGCCAAGGGCACCTACACGATGCGCGTGATGCCCGCGCAGCTCGCCAACCAGTTCAAAGATGCGATCCTGCCACAGGTGTTCGCGACGCCCTGGGTGGTGACCATCATGGAAAACGCGGCGCTGAACGCGATCCGCGATTATCTCGAGCCGGGCGAGAGCGCGGTCGGCACGGCGGTGAATATCCGACATCTCGCCGCGACGCCGGTCGGGCATCAGGTGACCGCGACCGCCGAAGTGGCAAAGGTCGATGGCCGCCGCATCGAGTTTAATGTTTCAGCGCGCGACGAAGTGGAAGAGATCGGCGCCGGCACGCACGAGCGCATGCTGGTCGACATGGCGCGGGTGAACAAGAAGCTCGCGGCGAAGGCGCGCTAGGGCCAGCAACTCATTTGAGGCGCCGCCAAAGACGTATCTATGCAAGCTGGACGTCCTGATTTGCCGTAACAAAGAATAGGAGAAACACGATGGAATCTGAGCAGTCGAAGCGAAGCCTTTCGCGTCGTAATCTCCTAGCTGGGGTAGCCGCACCGTTAGCGGCAGGCTCGGCCCTACAGGCTTCCGCCGAAATTGTTGCGGGCCCGCGCTGGAGCCCGCAGAAGGCGCAGGCCGCTCTCAAAGAGGCAAAGGGGACAAAGCTCGTTCCGTTGGGCACGGCCGCAGGCCCAGCGCCGGGCAGATCGCGAGAGATGACCTCGCACGTGATGCTCAGCAACGGGTCCGCTTACGTCGTGGACTGT
The DNA here is from genome assembly GCA_036562835.1 of Xanthobacteraceae bacterium. Lineage (GTDB taxonomy): Bacteria > Pseudomonadota > Alphaproteobacteria > Rhizobiales > Xanthobacteraceae > VAZQ01. Next base: position 2,473 of record DATCJI010000397.1, read on the forward strand.
GGGATGGGAGTAACCAATCAGTTCGCCCGCACCGGCATTTCCTTCAGTGCGCTTTAATCGATATTCATTACGCATCATCATGCGGATCATAACATCGAGTACGGACCGCTGCTGACCGTCGGCTGGATTCAAGGGATGCGGCCGAAGGGAGTCCAAGCGTTCGGTCCTCCACGTCTGAAGCAAATGACCGATGATCTAATGCGAGCCTACAAACAGACAGTCGATTTCTGGGCTGAGGATTTCTACATGGAGCCGCTTAGCTCTCTGGACGTGAAGGAAATCTCGGCTGCCGGAGCTGTGACACAGGACGAAAACGTGAAGGTCTCAGCAAATCTTTGTAGAGCATCCGCCGGTCAAGCCTGGATTCGCCTACAGGTTTGATTTCAAAGATCGCTCAATCGCATTTTCAGGCGATACAGCTCCTTTGGATGGCGTTGCCGAAATGGCGGAAGGAGCGGACGTGCTGGTGCATGAAAGGATGCACGTTCCCGCCGTCGAAAAATACATCAAGGGTCATAGCTCAGGGGCGTCCCGTGAAATTTGAAGCCTTCATGGCACATATGAAGGCTGATCACACACCAGCGAAAGATGTTGGCCGTATCGCTCAGAAGACAGGCGTGAAAACTCTCGTTCGGTAACATCTAACGTCGGCTATAGACAGCATCACAGACGAAACGTGGCGAGAGCCGGCCGCACAGTACTTTAAGGGCAAGATCATCGTGGGCAGAGATTTGATGGTAATTTGAACAGCCTACTCCGCGCCAATGCGGGCGCGCGGGATCATCGGTAGCGACGGCAAGCGGTCGTAGAGCAACACGGTCATCCAGCCGATGGTCGAGCCGAGGAAGGCCCCCGCGATCGTGTCACCCAGGAAATGAAAGTTCGAGCCGACAAGGCCTGCGACCACGGCGAGGCCGATCAGCGCATATACGATCCGGAAGCGCGGATAGCAGATCCACAGCACGGACAGCACCGCCACCGTGGCATTCGTGTGGCCGGACGGAAACGAGCTGAACTCGCCGCCGCCATGTAACCAGTGAAATACGTAGTCCTGGTTGCCGATGTAGGATGAATTGTTGTGCGTCCACGTCTCCGGCCACGGGCGGCCGAAGAACCACTTGAACCCGTTCTTGATCTGCTCGCCCATCGCGACGCTGATGCCGCAGGCGACGATGACATCGAAAACTTTGTGAAACGGCCGGGCGGCGATAGCGCGCAGGCCGAGAATGAAAAAAGCGGCGGCCCCGAGCGGGATCAGCGGGTCGGGAATGTGCGTCAGGGGCTCCAGGAATTCGCGCGTCCGGTAGCTCGCGCGGTGCTCGTGCACCCAGGACGCGATCGCCCAGTCCAGCCAGACGTAGCAAACGACCACGGCGATCGAGACGATCATCAGCGCAATCAGCCACTTGACCAGTCGACTCATTGAGCAACCCGCCCGAACCGGCGGTTTAGCGCATAACGGCGGAAAAGTCCGAGGGCCCTTCACCGGGCTTGCACGCGGTATCGCCGAGTATTAAGCATGCTGATACATGCTTTTAGCTTCTATTGTGATGTCTGAGACATGATAACGGGTGCCCAGATGCGGGCGGCGCGCGCCCTGCTCGGCTTGGACCAGCGCCAACTCGCCCAGATGGCCGGGCTGTCGCTGCCGACCATTCAGCGCATGGAGGCCTCGAATGGGGTGGTCCGGGGCAACGTCG
>DATCJI010000449.1:0-10453 GCA_036562835.1 Xanthobacteraceae bacterium
GCGGGGTGCGTTTCGCTCCTGTCGCGGGCTATGTGCCCGAGCGCTACGCAATAAAATATCTAAGCCAGTTGCGGGACATGGAGCTGTGGCTTGCCCCTATAGCGGGGACGCGGATCAGGGCACCCTTTCGGCTCTCGATTCCGACGCCAGTCGGGCTTGGCGTACTCGAAGCGACCCAGTTCGTTGCTGTCGCTCATCCTGGCCGGGCAAGCGCGCGGACGCCTTAGCACGCTCGGGCGCAATCGATCCTCGCAGTTACTGCGCGCGTCCGGTATTAACCCCTCGCTCAGGTAAAATAGACAGGATGAATCCAAAGTTGCACCACATGTAGGGCCTTTATAAATAGACGGAACGACATTTAGCCGTGAACGAAACTCGACGCTAACAGAGTCAGCGATTCGGGCGCGGTTTGTTCCAGACTCGTTCCACAGGTTAAGCACACCGCGGTCCGCCGCCGTCCGGGCGTTGCAATATGGCACAACCCATAGGCTGTGCAGCCAGCGAGCCCTAACTAGTCTGCCCTTCGGCTAGCGACTACAAGTTGGTGATCGAGCGTTGCGCCATTAATGCCTCTTTCCTTTTACTCCGGAAGCAGAAGCCACACCGGCAGCCGTGGGGCTGGCGTAACCGCTGTCCTCGGCCCCACCAATACGGGCAAGACGCACCTCGCCATCGAGCGCATGCTGGGCCACTCGTCCGGCATCATCGGATTGCCGCTGCGGCTCTTGGCGCGCGAGGTTTACAACAAAGTCTGCGCGCGAGTTGGAACGGAGGCCGTGGCGCTGGTCACCGGCGAGGAGAAGATCAAGCCCGCCAACCCGCGCTATTGGATCGCGACCGTCGAGGCCATGCCGCGCGACCTCGACGTCGCCTTTCTGGCCGTCGATGAGGTGCAGCTTGGAGCCGACCTCGATCGCGGGCACGTATTTACCGACCGCATGCTCAACCGGCGCGGACGTGATGAGACGCTCGTGCTGGGCGCGCATACTGCGCGGGGCATGGTTGAGCGCTTGCTCCCCGGCGCACACGTGCTCACGCGTCCTCGACTGTCGCAACTCTCCTTCGCCGGCGAGAAAAAGCTCACGCGCCTGCTGCGCCGTTCGGCCGTGGTCGCTTTCTCGGCCGAGGAGGTGTACTCGATTGCCGAATTGATCCGGCGGCAAAGAGGCGGTGCCGCGGTCGTGCTCGGGGCGCTCTCGCCCCGTACCCGTAATGCGCAAGTCGAGCTCTATCAGTCGGGCGATGTCGAGTATCTGGTCGCCACCGATGCAATCGGCATGGGACTCAATCTCGACGTCGACCATGTTGCGTTCGCTTCGGATCGCAAGTTCGACGGCTATCAGTTCCGCAGACTCAATCCTGCGGAGCTTGCGCAAATTGCAGGCCGCGCCGGTCGCGCGACAAGGGATGGCAGCTTTGGCACTACGGGCAGCTGTCCCCCGTTCGAGCCTGAGCTGGCACAGGCCCTTGAAAGCCATTCATTCGAGCCGATCAAGGTCATGCAATGGCGGAACACCGCGCTCGACTTCTCTTCGATTGGCGCGTTGCAAGCTTCTTTGGCGGAGATACCCAAAGAAAGCGGATTGACACGTGCTCCTACTGCCGAGGACATTCTGGTTCTCGACCATGCCGCACGTGACGACGACATCCGTGGCCTGGCGAAATCGCGCGAGGCGGTCGAGCGGCTCTGGGATGTGTGCCAGGTCCCGGACTACCGCAAAATCTCGCCTGCGAGCCATGCGGAGCTCGCAATCGCATTGTACGAGTTTCTGATGCGCGACGGTCATATTCCGGCCGATTGGTTCGCGCGTCAGGTGGAGCAGGCCGACCGTGTCGAGGGCGACATCGATACGCTATCGACCCGCATTGCACACATCAGGACATGGACGTTTGCTGCCAATCGGCCGGACTGGCTGCAAGATCCGGAGCATTGGCAGGGGGTAACCCGCGCCATCGAAGACAAGCTGTCTGATGCGCTGCATGAACGGCTCACTGAACGCTTCGTCGATCGGCGTACCAGCGTGCTTATGCGCCGGCTGCGGGAAAACACTGTTCTCGAGGCAAATATCAGCAAGAGCGGCGAAGTGGTGGTCGAGGGCCACACGATCGGTCGATTGGATGGCCTTACATTCACGCCCGAGCTTTCTGCGGCTGGTTCCGACGCCAAGGCCCTGGCGGGTGCGGCGCAAAAGGCCTTGGCCGGAGAGATCAGCGCCCGCGCCACTCGCATCGCGCATGCGGCAGACGGCCAGCTCGTGCTTTCGACAGATGACGTCGTGCGCTGGCTCGGGCAGCCCATTGCCCGGCTTATCCCCGGCGAGGAACCGCTCAAGCCGCGGCTTCGGCTGATCTGTGACGAACATCTCGAAGGCGCCCCGCGTGACGCCGTGCAGTCGCGCCTCGATCTATGGTTGAAGACGCACATTGAGCGCATCCTGGAGCCTTTATTCCGGCTTGCGGCCGCGGAGGACATTACCGGCCTGGCGCGCGGCCTCGCTTATCAGCTCATCGAGGCGATGGGGGTACTCGAGCGGCATAAAGTCGCCGAGGAGATGAAGAGTCTCGACCAGCCTGCACGCGCGAGCTTGCGCAAGTATGGCGTGCGGTTCGGAGCCTATCACATCTATCTGCCAAGTCTGCTCAAGCCGGCAGCGCGCGTCCTTGCAACCCAGCTTTGGAGGATGAAATCGGCTCCGGCCGATACTGAAGCAGTCGCTGCCGTCGAGCAGGCGGCGGGCAGCGGTCGAACTTCCATATCGGTGCACAAGGACGAATCGAAACCACTGTTCCGGGTGGCAGGGTATCGACTTTGCGGTGAGCGCGCGGTGCGCGTGGATATCCTCGAGAGGCTCGCTGACCTCATTCGCACGTCGCTTGCCTGGCGCGCCGGCAGCACGGGTGAAAAGCCGCCGGGCGCGATCGAGGGCTTTGGCTTTACGATCGCCCCCGCGATGACTTCGCTCGTCGGTTGCTCGGGTGAGGAATTTGGCTCCGTGCTGCGCTCGCTCGGCTATCGCATGGAGAAACGACCAAGGGCGCCTGAGCCGGTGGCTGCAGCCGACGTGGACCAAAACAACGCAAGCTCGGAACAGTCGACAGAGGGTGTAACAGCAGAGACCGATGCCGCGCCGCCAGCTCATGCGGACGGAGTGTCGGAAGGAATGCAACCCGGGTCGGGAGATGGCGGCGCTAGCGCAGAGATAAAATCTGTCCCGAGTACTGAGCCAGCAACGGCGGAATTCATCGAGGTATGGCGTCCTGGACACCGGCACGTTCGGAGTCACTCTGCGAAACGCCGCGCTGCCCGATCCAATACTGAGTCGAGCGAAAGCAGCCCGACCGATGTTCAGGCCGGAGCAGCGCCGCTCGTGCCGGAGCACGAGACATCGCCGGACAAAGAACGCAAGCAAAAACGGCATCGGAGAAAACATCGACCGGAACGTCCGCAGATTGGCGAGCCGCGGCAGGACATTGGAAAAGAAGGCAAGGCTGAGCGCTCTTCTCTCAAGCCGCAGATCGAAGCTGCGGGCGCGGCTGCGCGTCAACCTTCGCGGGAGCGCGCGGTGCGTGCGCAGAAAGGGGAGCGGCCGGACCGTGATCCGGCCCTGAGGGCCAAGTACATCAAGGGACGGGCCGGCAGTGCCGCGGCCGCGCAGCCGGATCCCGATTCGCCGTTCGCCAAGCTTGCAAAGCTAAAAGAGCAGATGGAGGCGGACGCCAAGGAGCCGCGCTGAACAGTCAGTGGATCGACAGCGCATCGACAAATGGCTTTGGCATGCGCGCGTAGTCCGCACCCGCTCGGCTGCCGCGAGGTTGGCCGCAGCAGGCCATGTCCGCGTCAATGGCCAGCGTATTGCATCACCAAGCCGGCCGGTGCGCAGTGGAGATGTTGTCACAGTGGCGCTGCAACGGGGTGTGCGGGTGCTGAAGGTCAGCCATTTTGCCGAACGTCGCGGCTCGGCGGATGATGCCCGCTCGCTGTGGGAAGACATAAAGACCGGCCATTAAAGGCGCGGGAACCCGCGCGCAATCCCGTATTCTTGCCTGCGCAGTACGCATGCGCTACTGAGCCGACGGGAACCCCGGCATGACCTACGTCGTCGTCGAAGCATGCATCAAATGCAAATACATGGACTGCGTCGAGGTCTGTCCGGTCGATTGCTTCTACGAAGGCGAGAACATGCTCGTCATTCACCCGGACGAGTGCATCGATTGCGGGGTGTGCGAGCCTGAATGCCCCATTGAGGCGATCAAGCCGGACACGGAACCCGGCCTTGAGAAATTTCTGAAGCTGAATGCCGAGTTCGCGAAAGTCTGGCCGAACATCACCGTCAAGAAGGAGGCCCCTCCCGACGCCAAGGAGTGGGAGGACAAACCGAACAAGGTCGAGAGTGACTTCTCGCCAAATCCCGGCACTGGCGACTGAGCGGCGTTAACCAATCACACCAAAATGACCGATATTTAATGCCTTTCGGCGGCAGTTTTCCCGTTATCGCACCGCCGCAACTCTTTGATTCTGGCCAAAAATGTGCTATAGCTATGAAAAATGAGCATAGGCCCTGCACCCGTACCGCTCCCATTCCGGGAGCCTTATTTTTCGGGTGATGTCCACAACCTCGAGCTAGGGACGTGAGATCCACGCAGAAAACCGTGGCCGGAAACACTCGCCAGAAGTCCAAAAAGAGCAGCACCTCGCAGCGGCGGTCGAAAAAGCCTGCCGCAGCTTCCCGGAGGCGGCCGGTCCAGGCGCCCCGTGCTGCCCGTCGCGCCAGCCCTCGTGCCAAACCCAGTGCAAAGCGGCCGGCCAAGCCTTCCGTAAAGGTACCGGTGAAGGCCGTCGCGAAAGCGCCGCCGAAACCGGCTCCCCGCCACAAGCCAGACGAAGGACAAAGCCCCGCGATGAACAACAAGAAGGCCACCCAGCGTCATGGTTTCAAGACCAATGAATTCATTGTCTACCCTGCGCATGGCGTCGGCCAGATCGTCGCGATTGAGGAGCAGGAAGTTGCGGGCATGAAGCTCGAACTGTTCGTCATCAACTTCGTCAAAGACAAGATGACGCTGCGCGTACCCATTGCCAAGGTGAGTTCGGTGGGCATGCGCAAGCTCGCCGAGGGTCCGCTGGTGAAACGCGCGCTCGACACGCTTAAAGGCCGTGCGCGCATCAAGCGGACCATGTGGTCAAGGCGTGCGCAGGAATACGAAACCAAGATCAACTCGGGCGATATTGTTGCTATCGCCGAGGTGGTGCGAGATCTTTACCGATCTGACACCCAGCCCGAGCAGTCCTACTCCGAGCGTCAGCTCTACGAGGCGGCCCTTGATCGGCTCGCCCGCGAAATCTCCGCCGTACATCGGATCACCGAGACCGAGGCCGTCAAGGAGATCGAGGCTTCGCTCGCAAAGGGGCCTCGCCGTGGGCCCAAGGCTTCGGACGAAGAAGCCGAAGGAGAGGACGAAGAGCCAGTCGTGGCGGAGGACGAAGCCGCCTAGGCTTTCGTGCACAATCAAAAGAAAACCCGGAAACGCCGGGTTTTTTGTCGCCTGGGCTTCGCTAAATCCGGGCAATTGCCCCCGCTAAGCCATAATTAAGCTCGGTTTGCGACAACAATCGGGGCGGACGGACGCGGGGTAGGGGGAAGTCGTGGCACGGCTCCGTAGAGCCAAGCCGATGCTTGCCGGCTTTGCTGTTTTGGCCTTGACCGCAGCCGCATGGTTTGCGGGCACCTATCACGCGCGCCTATCAGGCGCTTCCGATCAGGCAGACCTGTCTGCCTCAGAAGCTATTGATCTCCGCTTTCCTGATGATTGGCGGCCAAGTGGCGCTTCGGCGCGCGAAGACGCACTCGCTTCGAGCGATGCGCTGTGGTTCCAACCTACTCCGCTTTATCCCATCAAGTCGGAAGTGGAGGCGAGTGCGCGGTTCTCTGCTGACGTCACCGCTTTCGTACGTGAGCCGGAAGCAGATATGCCCGAGGCAAACACGAAGCCCCTCAAAGCTGCCGCTCACGCCCGGCGGCGCTCGAATGCCGTGCTCAGCGAGGCTCAGCTTGCGGGTATTAAAAATCGGCTCAATCTGACACCCGAGCAGGAGCGATATTGGCCGGCGATCGCAGCCGAATTGCGTAAAATGGAATACAGGAAAGAAGCCGATGCACAGGGCGTCCACACCGCATCCGTCGACACCAGCAAGATGGATGTTGCCAAGCTGAAATCAGCCGGGCTCCCGCTCGTCATGAGTTTTGATGACGAGCAGAAAGACCAGTTCAAGGGCCTGGTGCATCTGCTCGGGATCGAATCGGCCCTGCCGGGCTTGTGATTTTATAGCCGCAATGCTGCTTCAGGCGGCGTGAACTGCATTTTCAGCGCCTGCGCCACTGCGCGATTGGTAAGCCTGCCCTCGTGCACATTGAGCCCGTTTCGCAGGTGCGGATCGTGCCCGAGCGCGCGCCGCACGCCCTCATCCGCGAGCGCAAGCACAAATGGGAGCGTCACGTTATTCAGCGCAAAGGTCGATGTGCGCGCGACTGCTCCGGGCATGTTGGTGACGCAATAATGCACCACGTCGTCCACCGTGTAGGTCGGCGAGGAGTGTGTGGTGGGTCGGGAAGTTTCCGTGCAGCCGCCCTGGTCGATGGCGATATCGATGATTACCGAGCCGGCCTTCATTGCTTTTACGGTGCCTGCGGTTATGAGTTTGGGGGCTGCCGCGCCGGGAATGAGCACGGATGCGATCACCACATCCGCGCGCCGGCAGAGGGTGCCGATGGCATCCGCGGTGGAAAAGATGGTGCGTACGCTGGGTCCGAGTTGCGCAGAAAGCCGGCGCAGCACCTCCGTATTACGGTCAAGCACGGATACGGTTGCGCCCATGCCCGCCGCGATGAGCGCCGCGTGGGTGCCGGCCACTCCTCCTCCCAGAACCACGACGTCGGCGGGAGGAACACCGGGCACGCCGCCAAGCAGCACGCCACGGCCGCCGTTTTCCTTCTCCAGACAACGCGCTCCCACGTGCGGCGCCATGCGGCCCGCGACTTCGGACATGGGCATGAGCAATGGGAGTGTTCCCTGCACGCTCGTGACCGTCTCGTAAGCAATGGCAATGACACCTGATGCGAGCAGGTCGGCCGTCTGCTCCGGATCGGGGGCAAGATGAAGGTAGGTGAAGAGCACTTGCCCGCGCTGGAGCTTTTTGCGTTCCTGCGAGAGCGGCTCCTTCACCTTCACGATCAGTTCGGCGCGCGCATAGATGTCATCAGCGGAAGCGACGGTCTGTGCGCCCGCCAATTTGTAATCCGCATCGCTTAGCCCCGCCCCAACGCCCGCTCCCTGCTGCACGATGACCTCGTGACCGTTGCGGGTCAGCTCGCCCACTGCGGATGGCACCAGCCCAACCCGGTATTCGCTGTCCTTGATCTCGGTTGGCACTCCGACGAGCATGCGCACTTTCCCGGACGGCAATCAGTATTCGCTTAGCTGGCTTACGGCAGGAGAAAAGAATTTACCATTTCTCCATGCACCCGTAAGCTTGCTGCGGCCAGCACTGCTTCTAACCACGCCGACCAGCACCGGGAATGAACAAGCACGAAAAATCTCCCGTTTCGCCTGTCCACACAGCCTCGCGTCCACGGGCGCGCCGTGCCGTATATGACCTCCTGGATCATGCACGCGCCGGGTACCCCGCGAGCATCGCGGTGAACCGCGGCATCGTGCTTCTCATCACCATCAATCTCATTGCCTTGACGCTGGAATCGGTTCCGCACCTGCGGGCGCGCTTTACGCCCTGGTTCATCGCCCTGGAAATCGTGTCGTTGATCGCGTTTACGGTCGAATATCTGTTGCGCGTGTGGATTGCGCCCGAGCACACGCCCGACCGTCATCTCGGGGCTCGCCGCTCCCGCCTGAAATTCGTCACCAGCCCGATGGGTATCGTGGATCTGCTTGCGATTCTGCCGTTCTGGTTCGCGTTCATCGTGCCCGCCGATCTGCGAGTGCTCCTGGTGTTTCGCATTGTGCGATTCCTCAAGCTGGTCCGGTACTCGCCCGGCATGCGTTCGCTGCTGGAGGCGCTGCAAAGGGAACGGCGCGCTCTGTTCGGCTGCTTTGTCATCCTGCTCGGCGCAGCGCTGGTCTCGGCGAGCATCATGCACATCGTTGAAGGCGATGCGCAGCCCGAGAAGTTTGGCACCATACCGGACGCGATGTGGTGGGCCATCGTCACGCTCGGCACCATTGGCTATGGCGATGTCGTGCCGGTAACGGTGCTCGGCCGAATGGTGGCTTCGGTCACGATCTTTGCTGGGCTGATCATGATCGCGCTGCCGGTCGGCATCGTCGCGAGTGCGTTCTCCGACGAGGTGCATCGGCGAGACTTCGTCGTCACCTGGAGCATGGTGGCGCGCGTGCCGCTGTTCGCGGAGCTGCAGGCGAGCGACATCGCCGACATCATGCGCCTCTTGCGCGCGCAGAGGGTCGAGCCGGAAACCGTCATTGTCCGTCGCGGCGAGCAGGCCGACTGCATGTATTTCATCGCCGACGGGGAAGTCGACGTGGTACTCAAAGACAAGACGGTGAAGCTAGGAAGCGGCGACTTCTTCGGGGAGATTGCGGCACTGCGCCGATCCCGCCGAACCGCCACCGTGATCGCGCGCACGCAAGTGAGTCTACTGGTGCTCGGCACACACGATCTGCAGGCGTTGATGCACCGCGAGCCGCGCATTGCGGAGCACATCCAACATGTTGCGAGCACGCGCCTTGGGCAGGAGGTCATTGTGCCGAGAGGCGATCTCGTCAGCGACGAGATCGACAAGGCAGCCCGCGGCAGCTAGTGTCCCGATTGCGAAGTTCGTCTCATCGTGCAGCACCCGCCTTTACCGAATTTCGGAATCGAAGCACACTAGCAACTTATTGAATCTAGTGTGGCTTTGGTTCAGAAGTCCGCAATTGAACTCGCCGCGAGAATGATGCGGACTTCTGAACCGCCACACTGCCAATTTTGTTCGTTCGTCATTGCCGGGCTTGCCCGGGCAATCCATCTTCTTCCGGAAGACAGATGGATCCGCGGTCGAGCCCGCGGGTGACTCTGAGCCCACAGGAGGCGGTGTGTGAACCGGGACCCGTATGCCGTTCTCGGCGTCAACCGTGAGGCGACGCAGGACCAGATCCGCGTCGCGTATCGCAAGTTGGCGAAAGAGCTTCATCCCGACCTCAATCCCGGAGACAAGAAGGCTGAAGAAAAATTCAAGGAAGTGGCGAGCGCCTACGACATACTGGGAGATGCAGAAAAGCGCGGGCGTTTCGACCGGGGCGACATCGACGCTTCCGGAGCGGAACGGCCACGGGAGCGTTATTACCGGGATTTTCAAGGTGCCGGAGCGCAGGAGCACGCGTATTCGTCAACGGAGGGTTTTGCCGATTTTCTGGATGAGGACATCCTCGCCGACATCATGGGTCGGGCGCGTGCCGGCCAGGGTGCGCGTCAGTTTCGCATGCGCGGCCGCGATGCGCTCTATCGGCTGCCGGTCGATTTTCTCGAAGCAGTGAACGGGGCCACCAAGCGCATCACCTTGCCGGATGGCGGCACGCTGGACGTGATTATTCCGGCGGGAACTCATGACGCGCAGGTGCTCAGGCTGCGCGGAAAAGGCCAGCCCGGAATCGGCGGCGGACCAGCGGGCGATGCGCTGGTCGAAATCGAGGTACGGCCGCACAAATTGTTCAACCGCAAGGACGACGATATTCACATCGAGCTGCCGATCAGCCTGACGGAAGCGGTACTGGGCGGCAAACTGGATGTGCCGACGCCCGCCGGAACGGTACGCATGACCGTGCCGAAAGGCGCAAACACCGGAACCGTGCTGCGGCTCAAGGGAAGGGGCGTGCCGCGCAAGGACGGTGGTCGTGGCGATGAATATGTCACCCTGAAGCTCGTGCTGCCGCAAGCTGCCGACCCGGAGCTGGAAGAGTTCGCGCGCCGCTGGCAGGCCGGACAGCGCCACGATCCGCGCGCACACCTGGAGGGCTGAATGATCACGATGCAGGAGTTTCTATTGCGCTGTCGCGTGGAGCACCGATCGCTGCAGGCCTGGATGGCGGCCGGATGGCTGATCCCGCCGCAAACCGAGCCCGAGCCAGCCTTCTCGGAAGTCGATCTCGCGCGCGCGCAGCTGATCCGCGATCTGCATGAGGATCTCGGCGTGAATGACGAGGGCATTTCGGTAATCCTGCACCTTATCGATCAGATGCACGGTTTGCGCCAGAGCATGCATCAGGTGCTGAACGAGCTGCGTGTCGAGCGAGAAAAGCACGAAGAATTGTAGGGTGGGCAAAGGCGTGACGCAGACAAGTTTACGCAGTCTGCGCAAGCTTGACTGCGCCACGCCGTGGCCGCGCGTCTTGCAGCGGAACGATGGTACACGCGTGCGCCCGGCGCCGAAACGATCATGCGTGCCTC
>DATCJI010000458.1:0-4847 GCA_036562835.1 Xanthobacteraceae bacterium
GGATCTGCCGACATCAGAGCATGATCCCGAAAAAGCCTGCCCTCAGGCTTTGACCATCGCAAGTAGGATGTATCCGACTTGCGCACGTGAAGCGCCGAACTCGAGTAAACCCGAGTTCGCGTGGTGAGCACCGGTTTTCGGAAAAGATCATGCTCCACCAAGGAGGCTAGAGTGGGATAACTATCCTTCGCATAGCCAACCCGCTCTAGTCGCGCAGCAGCTCGTTAATGGACGTTTTTGCGCGCGTTTTCTCGTCCACCCGCTTGACGATGACGGCGCAGTAGAGGCTGGGGCTCACGGCGCCTTGCCTGTCGGGCTTGCCTGGCAAGGTGCCGGGCACAACCACGGAATAGGCGGGCACCTCTCCCTGAAAAATTTCCCCGCTCTCGCGGTCGACGATCCGCGTCGATGCGCCGATGAAAACGCCCATCGAAAGCACCGAGCCCTCGCGGATGACCACCCCTTCGGCTACTTCCGACCGCGCGCCGACAAAGCAATTGTCCTCAATGATTACCGGCCCCGCCTGCAGAGGCTCGAGCACTCCGCCTATGCCCGCGCCGCCCGAAATGTGGCAGTTCTTGCCGATTTGCGCGCAGGAGCCGACCGTCGCCCAGGTATCGATCATGCTGCCGCTGTCCACGTAGGCGCCGAGATTGATGAAGCTCGGCATGAGTACCACGCCCGGCGCGATGTAGGCCGACCGCCGGACAACGCAGTTAGGCACGGCGCGAAAACCTGCACTGCGGAACTGCGCATCATCCCAGCCATCGAATTTGGAGGGAACCTTGTCCCACCAGACCGCCTTGCCCGGCCCATTGTTAATTACGCTCATGTCGTTGAGCCGGAATGAGAGCAGCACCGCTTTCTTGAGCCACTGATTGACACGCCAGAACCCGTTGCCGGTCTTCTCGGCAACGCGTGCCTCGCCGCGATCGAGCAGATCGAGCGCCGCGTCCACCGCGTGGCGCACGGCTCCGGCCGTTGCAGGCGTGATGGCGTCGCGCTGCTCGAACGCTGCGTCGATTATTTTTTCCAATTCGTGTTGCGCCATTTTTTGTCCACCCACGATCAGGTACCTTAACCTGCGCGAATTCGATTGAGAAAGCCCACGAGATCGTCGGTCACGTGGTCGACGTGAGGCGCGTCGCGCCCTTCCAGCTCCCATTCCTCGCGAAACACCTCGCGCGCGTGTTCCGGCACGACCAGAACCGTTTTCATTCCCAGCGCATGCGGAATGGTGAGATTGCGCGCGAGATCCTCGAACATGGCGGCTGCAGTCGCATCGACGCGATGCGCCTTGAGAAAACGGTCATAGGTCTGCGGCGACGGTTTTGGCTCGAGCTCCGCGGCGACAATATCGAACACGTCGTCGAAATGCCGCTCGAGCGCGAGACGGGAAAGGACCGCCTCGGCATGGCGTCGCGTGCCGTTGGTGAGAATAAGCTTGCGTCCCGGAAGCGCCTCGATCGCCGCGCCGAGCGCCGGATTGGGCTCGAGCGGGGAGTGATCGATCTGATGTACAAAATCGAGGAAATCATCGGGGGCCATGCCGTGCAGCGTCATCAGGCCCCGCATCGAGGTGCCGAAGCGCTTGTAATAGTCTTTTTGCAACCGGAACGCTTCCTCGTGCGAGACCTGCAGGAATTTCGCGATGTACTCGCGAATGCGCTCGTCCACCTGCTGCCACAGGTTGAGGTGATGCGGGTAAAGCGTGTTGTCCAGATCGAATATCCACGTCTCGACGTGCTGAAAGGCGCGCTCAATGGGAGCGGTCACCGCATTGATGCGGCTCATTCGGCAATAATCCCCCGTAAAGGCCTGGCGAACAGGAGAATCACCAGACCCGCGGCGGCCGCAATGGCAGCAATCATCAGAAAGAAGAGCGGTTTGTCCATGCGGCTCCAGAAGCTGCCGAGCCATCCGGACATGAGATTGCCGGTAAAGCTTGTTGTGAGCCACACGCCCATGAGCATGGAGACCATCCTGGCCGGGGCGAGCTTCGAGACGAGCGACAATCCGATAGGCGAAATGTAAAGCTCGCCCAGCGTGATGATCACGAAATAAGCCAGCAGCCACAGCCAGCTCGCCTCGTCGCCGCCGGCAATCCACGCAGCGCCTACCATTACGAGGTTCGAGAGCGTCACGCCGAAACAGCCAATGGCCATTTTCACGACTGTAGATGGTTCCGTTCCGCGCCTCGCCTGTTTTTTCCACAGGCCGATGACGAGGGGTGTGAAGGCAAAAATCAGAAAAGGGTTGAATGCCTGGAACCAGGTGACGGGAATCTCGCCGCGCCAGACCAGAAGGTCGATGAAACGATTGGTGTGATCCTCGGCCCACAGCGCAATGGTATTGCCCTGCTGCTCGTAGGTGGCCCAGAAAAATGCCGATGGCAGGCACAAAAGAAGAAGCGCGGCGATGGCGCTGCGTTCTTCCTTCGCGAGCGGCTTGTCACCCGTCCCTTGCAGCTCGGCCGTGTGCAATTCATCGGGCGGCAGCGAGGGCAGGCCGCACACGTATGTCGCAAGCGCAATGGTCATGCCCACACCGGCTGCGGCAAAACCATAATGCCAGCCCAGTTCCTCGCCGAGAGTGCCGCAGATGAGGGGCGCCAGAAATGCCCCGACATTGATGCCGACGTAAAAAATCGAATAGGCGCGGTCGCGGCGCGGGTCGCCCGGTGCATAGAGAGTGCCAACCTGCGCGGAGATGTTGGGCTTGAAAGCGCCGTTTCCCAAAATGAGCAGCAGGAGCGCGAACAGGAACAATTGCTCGAATGCCATCATGAAATGGCCCGCCGCCATGAGCGCCGCACCAAGAAGGACGGTGCGGTGCTGTCCCAGAACCCGATCGGCAAGCAGGCCGCCAAAAAACGGCGTCAGATAAACGAGACCGGTATAGAGGCCGTAGATATGCGAAGAGAACGGCTGCACCCCCAAGGGCCCGAACATGGCTTCCAGGAAATGCCTGAGCGAAGCGATCCCGATGACGTGCTCGATCTGTGCCTGATGCAGCAGGTATTTCACCATGTACAGGACGAGGAGCGCCCGCATTCCGTAATAGGAGAAGCGCTCCCACATTTCCGTCGTGAACAGAAAGGCCAATGCACGGGGGTGGCCAAACAGGTCGCCCGCGTCAGGACGAACGGAGCCAGTCGATGTTACGGTCATGATGGATGCGGAGGTGCCGGCGCCGATTTTGGAAAGAGTCGCAGTGCTTGCGACAGTTGTGCTTAGCGGCCAATTTGAGGGAAGCGCAACAGTTTTAGCCGGATGAACACAGGTTCTTCACGCGTCAATGCGGCGTGGCGGGGCAGGCATACCGTGCTCTGCACGGTCATCAGCGCCGCTTTGCTCGGGCAGGCGGCGGCCGTTTCAGCGCACGCACAGGAGGGTGCGAATGCATACCCCAGCAAACCTCTCCGCATCCTTGTGGGCTTTGCGGCTGGAGGCGGGACTGATCTATTCGCACGTTTGATCGGCCACAAGCTCTCCGAGCAAATCGGCCAGCCGGTCGTAATCGAGAACAAGCCCGGAGCGGGCGGACGCCTCGCCGCAGAATACGCGGCCTCTCAACCCGCGGACGGCTACACGCTCCTCCTTGGCGCGAGCGGTACCATGGCGGTCGCTTCGGCCATCTACCCAAAGTTGTCTTATCATCCCACGCGCACCTTCCGTCCGCTGACCGAGATTGCGTCTTTTCCTTTGGTGCTTGCAGGGACGATGAACGATGCGATCACGTCGGTCGGCACGCTCGTGGCATGGGCGAAAGCGCATCCGGAGAAATCGAACTACGGAACGTCATCGCCCGCATTCACCATCGCGACCGAGCTGTTCAAGCTCAAGACCGGCATGCCCGCACAACCCATCCCGTACAAGAGCAGCAACGAAAGCATGCTCAGCGTTGCAGCCGGGCAAAGCTTGTTTGCGATCGCTGACGGGCCGCCCGCGCTGCCCCTTCTGCACGCGGGGAAAATTCGCGCCCTTGCAGTGACCGGGAGCGCGCGCTCATCCGAGCTTGCCGATGTGCCAAGCATGGGGGAGATCGGACTGCCGGAAGTGGATATCAGATTGTGGGCCGGATTGTTTGTGCTTGAGAGCACGCCGCCCGCTATTGCCGCCAAACTCGAGTCCGAGCTGCGCCGCGCTATTGGCGACGTGCGTGTGCGTGAAAAGCTCAGGGGTATGGCAGTGGACCCCGAGGGTGGAACCAGCGAGGATTTCCGCCGCAATATCGAACGCGATATCGCCCGCTTCGGCGCAATCGTAACAGCGGCAAATCTGAAATTTGAGGAGTGAGGGCAAGCCACCCAGGCGGAGAGCCCGCGGCTCGATTAATGTGGATCAATAACCCAGATCAACACGGCTCTGCACCAAAGTGGCATTGATGGGATGCCGTTTGCGCATAACTAAATACCTTTCGCACGCCTGCGCGGCTCATATTGAGGAGCCAACAAGATATCGAACAACCAAGCGAATGCATCGTTTCTAATAAGCCAAACACACCCAGGAGGAACCCCGATATGTCACGAAAACAAGATATCCAACCGCTGGGCGTGTCCCGGCGCACGTTGTTGCGGGCCGGAGCCGGACTTGCCGGCGCCACCATGCTGCCGCCGGGGGTCACGGTGCCCGCTTTCGCCGTCGGCGTTTCGGATAAGCCAGCGATCGGCACCTGGCCGGCCGGCTCCGAGGGCGATACGGTCAATGTCGGCGCTGCGGTGCCACGCACCGGCACCTACGCGGTGCAGGGCGAAGACGAGCTCAAAGGGTGGCAGCTCGCGGTCGAGCACATCAACAATGGCGACCCTTTGCTTCAGAAGATTGCGCCCAAAGTCACCAAGGGAC
>DATCJI010000484.1:0-9468 GCA_036562835.1 Xanthobacteraceae bacterium
CATTGAACGAACTCTGGGTAGAGCGGTCCCAGATTTCGCTGCCGCTCAATCCGGGCTACCAGATCAAATCGCTCGCGTAGCCGACACGAGCCATTTTCGCGTCACCTCATCGCACAGTGGGGATAGCTCATCAAAAACTCGGGCGTGATACGCGTTAAGCCAGGCGGCTTCGTCCAAGGTCAGCATTTCGCGCAGGATCAGCCGCCGATCGATCGGCGCGAGCGTCAGCGTCTCGAATGCGTTGAGCGGCTTTTCGGAATCGGGCACAACCGGCCCTTCAACGACGAGCATCAGGTTCTCGATGCGAATGCCGTACGCCCCTGATTTGTAGTACCCCGGCTCGTTCGACAGAATCATGCCGCGCTTGAGCGGAGCCGCGCCGAGTTTTGCAAGCCGCGCCGGTCCTTCATGCACGGAAAGATAGCTGCCGACGCCGTGCCCTGTGCCGTGATCGAAATCCAGCCCTGCATCCCACAAAAATTGCCGCGCGAAGGGATCGATCTGCGCGCCCGTCGTGCCATCGGGAAATACTGCGCGCGCCACCGCGATGTGCCCCTTCAGCGCGCGGGTGAACCGGTCGCGCATTTCGGAGGCCGGCTCTCCGATCGCGATCGTGCGGGTGATGTCGGTGGTCCCGTCCTCGTATTGCGCGCCCGAATCAACGAGAAATAACTGTCCAGGCAGGATGGATCGATTGGTGCGCGCGGTGACGCGGTAGTGCACGATCGCGCCATCCGGGCCCGTGCCCGCAATGGTCGGAAACGAAATGTCCTTGAGCGCTCCGGTCTCGCGCCGAAAGGTTTCAAGCGCCGCCACGGCCTCGATCTCCGAGAGCTTTCCACCCGGCGCGTTCTGATCGAGCCAGGCGAGGAACCGCACCACTGCCACACCGTCACGCTTGTGTGCGGCGCGGGCGCCGGCAATCTCTGCTTCGTTTTTGACCGCCTTCATTAGCGCGATCGGATCGGCGCCCAGCACGGTCCTGCCACCTGCCGCTTTGATGATGCGCGCGAGGGCGTCTGCCGCAGTGACCTGGTCGAGGCGAACCGATGCCTTGCGCTGGCCGAGCGCGGCAAGCGCTGCCTCGAACGCGGCGGGCTCCCTTACATCCGCCACTCGCTCGAGCGCGTTACGCACCGCGTTGGAAAGCTTGCGCCCATCGATGTAGATCGTCGGCCTCTCCGTGCGGGAGATGATCGCGAAAGCCAGAGGCAGCGGCGTGAACCGAACGTCGGCGCCGCGGATGTTGAACGTCCAGGCAATCGCTTGCGGATCGGAGACCACGAGTGCGTCGGCGCGCAGCTTCTGCAGCTCGGCACCGATGCGCGCGAGCTTTTCTTCCGGGGACTGGCCCGCAAAGCGCAACGGATGCAGAGAAACCGGGGCAAGCGGCGGAGCGGGGCGATCGCTCCAGATGCGATCGACCAGATTACTCTCGATCGGTATCAGCGCAGAGCCGGCTGTGCTGCATGCTTTTGCAATGCGCTCGGCGCCTTCGACCGTGTGCAGCCACGGGTCATATCCGAGCTTGTCCGCGCCGGAGAGATTTTCCTCGATCCACAGATGCGGCGGCTTCTCAACGAGATGCTCGAGCGTGAACAGCGAGCTGTCGACTTCCAGGCGCGCTTGCTCGGTGTAGCGTCCATCGACAAAGAGTATCGCTTTCTCGCGCAGAACAAGTGCGATGCCGGCGCTGCCCGTGAACCCCGTGAGCCAGGCGAGTCGCTCCTCTGCGGGCGGCAAATTTTCGTCCTGGTGGCGATCGGCGCGGGGCACCAGATATCCGGTCAATCCCTCGCGCACGAGCTCGCGGCGAAGCTCGGTGAGCCGGCTGCCGCTTGCGTCAGAGTTGGCGTGATCGGCAAAGGACTGAAGCCGTGCTTCGAACATGGACGCAATCTAGCCCTAATGCATCACAAACGTGTAGGGTGTGCACAATCGCGTGGCGAAATCGTCCGGCGTGCGCAACGGCGCGTCGCGATTTTGCGCACGCTGTCCGCCGTGCCACGCGCCGTTGCACACCCTACGCTATGGGCGGCGCATGCGCGCCGCAAACGATCGTGCTGATGCTTTGCGCTGCAGGACCAGCGTGCTCCAGCCACCAAGCGTGATGCGCCGCACCATCACCAGCCCACGGGCGCGATAGCTCGCAAGCGCAGCCCGGGCTTGTGTGATCAGAAGGCCAGAGATGACGACATATCCGTTGGGTGCTGCAAGGCGGGTGATCGGCGTCGCCATATCCCGGAGTGGCTGCAGCAAAATGTTGGCAAGAATCACTCCGTACGGCGAGCACGCGCGGAAGGCATGCCTCTTTACACCTGCCGCATGCAACACTTTGACGGAACCGCCCACGCCATTGATGTTCGCATTCTCGCGCGTCATAGCAACACTGGCCTGTTCGATATCGCTCGCAAGCACCCTCCGGCGGAGCGCCTTTGCGGCCGCGATGGCGAGGACGCCGCTGCCTGTGCCGATGTCGAGTACATGCTGCGCTGTCGTGCGCTGCCGGGCAGCTGCGCGACGCATGCTTCTTGTCCGCTTGGCCAGGAAATCCAGTGCGAGCAGGCAGCCTTGCGTGCTCGCGTGGTGGCCTGTGCCGAAGGCGAGGCTTGCCTCGATCTCGATGGCGATGCGGTTTAGGGGGATGCGGTGACGATCATGCGAGCCATGCACCACGAAGCGACCCGCCTGCACCGGGCGTAGCCCGGCAAGGCTCTTGCGCACCCAGTCGGTGGGCGCAAGCCGTTCGAAGCGCATGCTTTCGGAAACAGTCGGTCCCGCGACCGCTTCGACGAGCGCGCGTATGCGAGCCTCATCCGGGTGCTCGCCGAAAAGCAACTCCAGCGACCAGCATCCATTCGCTTCCGGCGCGCTGCAGCTGGCCATGTCAGCATAGTGCTCGCCAAGCGCGTCCTCGATGCGCACGAGCGTTTGGCGATCGCTCACCAAGAGGCGCGCGAGGACCGTACCGGAGGTGCGCTCAACCATTCATTGCGAACCATGCATTGCATACTGGCAGCTCTGCTGTACGAAGAGCAGGACCCACAGGCGAGTCTCGCCTAATCTACAGTTCCTTCCAGCCCCAAACGCGCATCCTCCCACCAAATCGGCCGTGCCTTCAGTCGAAACAAAACTGTCCTGGAATGTCGCGATTGTCGGAACGCTGATCCTCTCGATCTGTTTCGGCGCGCCGTGGATCCTGGTTGTGGCGCTCAAGCTCATTGCTGCGGAAACCGGCGGGCTGCGCTCGGTCCCGGCGCTCGCCATCGCGCTCTGCTGGTTCGGGTACGGCGCGGGCGGCATCCTCATGGCGCGCATCGCCGAAAAATTCGGCATACGCGCCACCGTCATCTTCGGCGCGGTCATGGTTGCGGTGGGACTTGCGCTCTCGTCAGGTGGCGCGGTCTGGCAGCTCTACATCGGGCAAGGCGTGTTCGTGGGCTTCTTCGGCATCGGCAGCATGAATGCGCCTTTGTACGTGTACATCACGCGCTGGTTCGATCGACGCCGCGGTTCCGCCCTCGCGCTCATCTCCAGCGGAGTCTACGTCGCCGGTGCGATCTGGCCTTCCATTTTCCAGCGCGCCATTGCGGGCGTGGGCTGGCGTTCCACGATGTTTTATTTCGGCCTGTTTGCCGTGTTCATTATTATTCCGCTTGCCATCGTCTTCCTGCGCCCCGCGCCTGAGCTTCCCGCAACCGGCCGCGCGGCCCAGGCCGGAGTCCTGGCGCGCAAGGTGCTGGATTGGCCACCCAACGTCACCTTTTCGCTCCTGGCACTTGCCGCGTTGTTCTGTTGCGTGCCCATGGCGATGCCACAGGCGCACTTGCCGGCCCTGTGCAGTGACCTCGGCATTCTTGCCTCCCACGGCGCTGCCATGGTGTCGGTTCTGCTCGGCACCGCATTCATCTGCCGCCAGATGTGGGGCTGGATTTCCGACCGCATCGGCGGGTTGAATACGGTGCTGGTCGCATCGGCATGGCAAATCATCGCCATGCTCGGCTTCGTGTTCACGCAGGACGAAGTCGCGCTGTTCACCGTTTCGGCCGCCTTCGGTCTCGGTTTTTCAGGAATTATTCCTGCCTACGTTCTTGCCATTCGCGAGCTGTTTCCGGCAGCGGAAGCGTTTTGGCGCATCCCGGTCTTTCTCCTGTGTGCCGCGAGCGGAATGGCCGCGGGCGGCTGGCTGGCGGGAGTGATGTACGACCGGTTTGGCCTCTACTCCGTCGCTTTCATGGCCGGGGTTGCCGCCAATGCGGTCAATCTGATGATCATCTCTCTCCTTGTGTTTCGCAAAGAGCGCCTTGCGCCTGCGCTGGCGCTGCGATGACAGAGGACAGATGTCGGATGTCAGATGCGAGAAGATCTGACATCTGACCTCTGATATCTGACCTCTGAAAAGAGAAAGGCCGCCTCGGTGGGCGGCCCTTCCATTGTCGTGCCGTGGCGCGACAAAAACCGAGAGCACGTCAGGCGACGCGGATCCCCTCTGAGGAAAGGATCCAGCTCACGGATGCCGGCGACCGCGGCGATTGACAATGAGACACTGGATCACCTCCTTTCTGTTGTTGCGGATGCTCCTTTGTAAGGTCTCCTCGTTCGATTTGAAAGAGAGGCAGCCGGAGCCAGCCAAAATGCGGTAAAATCCCGGTTTGTCACGCCGGGACCGATTTCTGGACTGCTGCCAAACTGTCGAATCAGCGCGGCGCGAGGGCTTTAATGCCGGCGTGCCTGGACAAGGTATCCGAAGATGGTCTCCTCGCCGAGTTGCTTGCACGCCTCGAGACGGTGGAGGCCTTCCACCAGCACGAACCGGCTGCCGTCCTGCCGTACCAGGATGGGAACCTGTTGGCCGTTCTGCAGAATGCTTTCGGCAAGTTCTTGTGCCTTTTTCGGATCGAGCGTCCCGCGCCGTTTCGCCGGCACGTAGATCTTCGCGATCGGAATGGCTTCGCGCTTCATCATGAGCGCATGATCCCGAAAAAGCTTGCCCTCGGGCTTCGACCCGAGGGTGGGAACCGGTTTCCAGACAAGATCATGCGCCACCAAGCGGCCATCAGCCGTAGCCCGCATGAGCGTCAGCGATATGCGGGAACGCAGAACCTGATTCCAGGGTGTCGCTTCGCTCACCCGGGCTACCAGTCTGTGCAAGAAGCGCCATATGAGGGGCCTGCGCGAACGGGAGCCAGTCTATGTCGAAATCCGTGGTTGTTTCCATTCCTCATCGGCTTGGCCGCGAGGAGGCGGCTCGCCGCATCCGATCAGGTTTTACCACCGCGCGCGCAAACTATTCGGCGTTCGTCACCATCCATGACGAGTCATGGACCGGCGATCGTCTCGCTTTCAACATCAGCGCGCTTGGGCAAAATGCGCCGGGAGTGCTCGACGTCGCCGACGATCACGTCCGCGTCGAGGTCACGTTGCCCTGGCTCCTGGCGGTGGTTGCCGAAAAGATCACGCCGGCGATCCAGAAGGAAACCACCCTGATGCTTGAGAAGAAGTGAGGGCTTCGGACGCGGCGGAACTCCGGGAAGTGGCGCCTCGTTGGCAATTCAGAGTCAGCCGGAGAGCCACATGAAGAAGCACGTCATACGCAAGCGGGCGCGACCGCCCCATGAATTTGCCGATTTGGGCGAAGTGATCGATGCCGATACTCCGCTCATTCCAACGCCCGAAGGACGCGAGGAAGGCCCGGCCGAGGGCGATGCGCCGACCGATTTCGAAGCCGAAGTGGAAGCCCATCCGGTGGGCGGCCAACCGCGGTCCGAGATTACCGGCGGCCCGGAAGGAGGAACTCCCGGCGAGACCGCTGATGGACTCGATGAGGTCGAAGAGGGCATCCGGCATGAAGCCGAGGATTTCCCGACCACGCGGCGCGAGAAGCTTTAGCGCTCAAAGCCACAGACGCGATTGCGTCATGGCCGTGCTTAACCCGGCCATCCACGTCTTCGTTGCGGTACAAAAACGTGTGCCCGGCACAAGGCCGGGCATGACAGTAACTCACACCTTTTCCACGTAGCGGTCGACGACCCGCTTCTCGCCGGCGGCGTCGAACATCACGACGAGCTTGTTGCCGTCGATGGCGATGACATTGCCGTTACCGAATTTCTGGTGAAACACGCGATCTCCGACGCTGTAATCGGACAGCGTGCCGGTCGATTTCACGACGAGATCGCGCTCCGGCCGCAGCGGTCCGCTGCGCCACGCCCGATGCATGCCGCCCGCCATGCGCGAGCGCCCGTAGCCGCTCAGCGCGTCCTCCTCGAAGGCAGGCCCGTCCGCATCGGCGAACCCGTTCTCCTGCCGCTTCCTCTGCGCGCGCTGCCAGCCCGGCGTGCCGTAGGTCGAGCCGAAATGCGTCATCTCGTCGAAGCGTGAAGGACCATATCCCGAATAGCCGCCGCTCGATTCCGCCACTTCGACATGCGCTTCGGGCAGCTCGTTCAGAAAACGTGAGGGGATGTTCGACGACCACACCCCGTGCATGCGCCGGTTCGTCGCAAAATAGATTTTCACGTTCCTGCGCGCGCGCGTGAGCCCCACATGCGCAAGCCGCCGCTCCTCCTCGAGGCCGGCACGTCCCTGATCGTCCAGCGCGCGCTGATGCGGAAACAGGCCTTCTTCCCAGCCCGGCAGGAAAACAGTATCGAACTCGAGGCCCTTGGCCGAATGCAAGGTCATGAGCGAAACCGCCTCCCCCTCGCTGTTCTCGTTGTCCATGACGAGCGAGATGTGCTCGAGAAAGCCCGCGAGATTCTCGAACTCCTCCATGGAGCGCACGAGCTCCTTCAGATTCTCGAGACGGCCGGCGGCGTCGGCGCTGCGGTCGCGCTGCCACATCTCCGTATAGCCGGACTCGTCGAGCACGATGGCGGCGAGCTCCGTATGGGGCAGCGCATCCTTCTCCGCGCGCCAGCGCTCGAACATGGCGAGCAGGTCGCGCAGCGCGGCGCGCGCCTTGGGCTTGAGCGCGTCCATTTCCGTGAGCGTCCTGGCCGCCGCGGTGAGCGCGATGCGGCGCTTGCGCGCGTGCTCGTGCAACAGCTGGAGCGTGGCATCGCCCAGCCCGCGCCGCGGCACGTTGATAATGCGCTCGAAGGCGAGGTCGTCGGTCGGCGAATGAAGGACGCGCAGATAGGCGAGCGCATCGCGAATCTCCAGGCGCTCGTAGAAGCGCGGCCCGCCAATGACCCGGTACGGCAGTCCGAGCGTGACGAACCGGTCCTCGAACTCGCGCATCTGAAAAGAGGCGCGCACCAGAATGGCAATCTCGCCGAGGGGATGCGGCCGCCCGCTGCCGTCGTCGCGCTGCAGGCGTTCGATCTCCTCACCCACGCAACGCGCCTCTTCCTCGGAATCCCAGCAGGAGGTGACCTGCACCTTCTCGCCTGCGCCTTCGTCGGTGCGCAGAGTTTTGCCGAGCCGTCCCTCGTTGTGCGCGATCAGGTGCGAAGCGACCGCGAGAATGTGCCCGGTCGAACGATAATTGCGCTCGAGCCGGATGATCCTCGCGCCGGGAAAATCGTGCTCGAAGCGCAGGATGTTGTCGACCTCGGCGCCGCGCCAGCCGTAGATCGACTGGTCGTCGTCGCCCACGCAGCAGATGTTCTTCAGCTGCGGCGGTTGAGCCTGGCCTGCATTCTGTCCAAGCAGGCGCAGCCAGAGATACTGCGCGACATTGGTGTCCTGATATTCGTCGACAAGAATGTAGCGAAGCCTTTGCTGATATTGCCGCAGCACCTCGGGCTGCTCGCGAAACAGCCGGATGCTTTCCAGAAGCAGGTCGCCAAAGTCGGCAGCATTGAGCAGCTTGAGCCGGTCCTGATACGCGGCATAGAGCTTGCGGCCTCTGCCTTCGGCAAAGACGGCTGCCTCGCCGGCCGGCACCTGATTGGGCGTGAGCCCGCGGTTCTTCCACGTATCGAGGAGGCCTGCGAGCACGCGCGCGGGCCAGCGCTTCTCGTCGATGTTCTCGGCCTCGAGCAGCTGCTTGAGCAGACGCAGCTGATCGTCCGTGTCGAGAATGGTGAAATCGGGCTTGAGCGCGACGAGCTCGGCGTGGCGGCGCAGGATCTTTGCCCCGATGGAATGAAACGTGCCGAGCCACGGCATGCCCTCGACCGCGTGTCCCACCATGGTTCCGACCCGCGTCTTCATCTCGCGCGCGGCCTTGTTGGTGAAGGTCACCGCAAGAATTTCCCACGGCTGCGCGCGGCCGGTGGCGAGAATGTGCGCCACGCGCGTTGTGAGCACCCGCGTTTTTCCCGTTCCCGCTCCGGCGAGCACCAGTACGTGCCCGTCGAGCGTCTCCACGGCAAGCTGCTGCTCGGGATTGAGGTCCTTCAGATAAACGGCCGTGGCCGCGGCGCGCGCGCGCGCAGCAATGCCGGTCTGGGCGGCTTCAACGGTGGCTCTGGCAGGCATCTTACGGCGTCAAACGAATCAGCCGCTAAGATGGCATTGGGCGGGGCCGAAGGGGAGGGGGCCTTCATTTTCGCGGCATGGCGATGGCGCGGCCCGCCTCGGGCGGCCGCGGCAGGGCGGCATGCGCGGCCATCATGCGCGTGAGCGCGTTTGTGACGGTTTCCGCAACCGGCACCGTGCGTTTTTGCTCCATGTCCACGTGCAGTGACATGTTCTCCGATGTGGCGGACAACCAGCCCTCTTCAGCGTGCAGGAGCTGCTCGAAATAGTGCATGCGTTTGGCGTCATGGCCGAGGAGTTGAAACGTGACCTTTACCGGATCGTTCGCATTGAGCTCGCGCAAATAGCGCAGGTGCACTTCGGCCGTGAACCACGACTGGCGCCGCTCTTTCACGTAGGCAAGTCCGCAGCCCAGGAGCTCGAACACCTCGTCGACGCAACGGTCGAACAGCACGTTGTAATACGCCATGTTCAGATGCCCGTTGTAGTCGATCCAGCCGGGCTCGACCCGCATCACGGACGACACGCAGGGCGCCGCAAACAGCGGTTTATCGGGATGGAAATCGCGCATTGCAGCCTATCGTTTACCTGTGTGCGCACGCTTATATGCAGGTCGTGAGGGTGTAGGGGCGGGTTTCAAACCCGCCCTGGTTCGGCAATGTTGAGTCGCGAGATGTTGTCGGGATCATAGGCACAAAGCGCAAGATTATTGACCATATGCTCAACGTGGAGAAAGGGCGGGTTTGAAACCCGCCCCTACAAACGTCCTGAACGTGTTTATGCCTATCACCTCTCGTCTGCCTGACAGTCTCGTTATATGCGAGGGCCTGCCATGGTGAATTTCAGCTGGCTGCCGCCCATCGTTACCGAGGCTTCGGAACGGCTGGCCGACACCGTCAACGAATTCAGCGGCGGCGCCACCGTGGCTCTCGCGGTCACCGGGCTCAGCCGTTCCGGCAAGACCGTGCTCATCACCAGCCTCGTGCACAATCTGCTCAGCGCGCTGCACAATCCTAACCGCATGCCGCTCCTCAACGTCATTGG
>DATCJI010000500.1:0-1952 GCA_036562835.1 Xanthobacteraceae bacterium
AAGGCGCTGCTCGCGGGGGAGGGGAGCACGGCGAGTGCGCAGGAAGATTGCTGCAGTTCATCCCTACGTCGCGATGGCCATGCGCGGGGTGGGTTCCTGGTCCCGCAGCTGCAACCGATAGAACGAGGCGTAGCGGCCGCCCTTGCGCAGCAGCTCCTCGTGGCGGCCGGATTCCACGACGGTACCGTCCTCGATGACGAAAATGCGGTCGGCATCCACCACCGTATGCAGGCGATGTGCAATCACAATGGTCGTGCGGCCCTGACAAAGATGCTCGATGGCGAGCTGCACCTGCCGCTCGGACTCGGAATCGAGCGAGGCGGTGGCTTCGTCGAGCAGGATGATGGGTGCGTCCTTGAGGAGCGCGCGCGCAATGGCGATGCGCTGGCGTTCGCCCCCCGCCACGCGCATTCCGTGCTCGCCCACGGGCGTGTCGTAGCCCTGCGGAAACGCCACGATAAAGTCATGCGCGCAGGCCGCGCGCGCGGCGGCCTCGATCTCCGCCTCGGTTGCGCCCGGGCGGCCCAGCGCGATGTTCTCGCGCACGCTGCCGCGGAACAGAAACACGTCCTGCCCCACATAAGCCATCTGTCGGCGCAGGGACTGCCGCGACACCCCCGCGATATCCTGACCATCAATGAGGATGGCGCCGCCGTTCACCTCGTGCAGACGCAGTAACAGGTTGAGAATCGTGGACTTGCCACCGCCGGACAGCCCAACGAGGGCCGTCACCGAGCCCGGCTCCGCTCGAAACGAGAGATTGCGAATGACCTTCTCGCCCGGCCGATAGGCGAAATGAACATTGGCGAACTGCACCTGCGCGTGTGAAAGCCGCAGCGGCGGCTTGTGCTGGTCGGGCTGCTCGGAGGGTGGATGATCGATCGTATCGAAGAGAATGCGCACCCCGACGAGCCCCGTGTTGAGATCCAGGTTGAGCCGGGCAAGGCGCTTGGCCGGCTCATAGGCGAGCATGAAGGCGGCGAGGAACGAGAAGAACTGACCGGGCGTGGCGCCCGTCGCGATCACCCGATAGCCGCCGTAGATGAGCGCCATGGCGATCGCGAAGCCGCCGAGGCTTTCCATGAGCGGACCGGAGCGGAAGGCGACGCGCGCCCATTTGTTGGATTCGTGCTCGAGCTCGCCCACGTGTTTGTCAAAGCGCGCACGCATGGCATCCTCGAGCGTATAGGCCTTGACGATGCGGATGCCGTGCACGGCTTCCTGCAGGGTCTCGAGAATGCGCGCATTGCCGGTGAACTGCTGATGCGCGATCGCCTTGATGCGATGAATGAGCCGGCGCAGCACCAGCATGGCGGGCGGCACCACCACGATGCTGAAGAGCGACATCACCGGGTCCTGCACCGCCATCACCGTCGCGAGTCCGATCAGCGAAAGGAGATCGCGGCCGAGTGCGGTGATCAGAAGATTGAGCACCGCACTCGCAGCGGTGGCGCCGGTTGTCAGCCGCGCAATGAATTCCGAGCTATGGCGGTCGGAAAAGAATCCGACGTTCTGCTTGAGCATCTGCGCGAACAAGCGACGCTGGTTTTCCGCAACGATGCGGTTGCCGACGCGCGCGAGCGCAACCGCCTGGCCATAGGTGGCAAGACCTTTGATGAAGAAAAGTGCCGCGGTGACCATCGCGAGCGCGATGATCCCGGGCAGGTTCTTGTGCACATAGGCCTGGTTGATGACATCGCCGATCAGGTAGGCGCCGAGCGATGTGCTGGCCGCGGCGATGACCATCATGGCGAGGGCGAACATGTATCGGCGCCATTGTCCTGCGGCCTGCTCAACCAGGAGCCGCCGCACCAGGAAAGGCGCGCCGTCAGGGTCGGCAAAAAGTTTTTGGAAGAAGGAAACCTGCATGCCGCCCCAAAGCGAAGGTCACGTTGAGCGCTTCAAGCCCGAAGCGCCGTGGGACCGCGGCTTACGGCCGAGGCCAATTCCTT
>DATCJI010000502.1:0-8334 GCA_036562835.1 Xanthobacteraceae bacterium
GAAATTTCACCGTCAGCGCGGCGCCATAGGCGCCCAATCCGAAATAGGCGGCATGCCCGAACGAATGCATTCCGCCGGGCCCCATGATGAAGTGCAACGAGGTCGCAAAAAGAACGGCCAGCAGCACCTCTATGCCGAGTACGAGGCTGTAGGACGAAGTCTTCGCTGCGAGCGGCAGAAGAAGAAGTAATATCAGCACGCCTGCAGACAAAAATTTGAGCGGCAAGCGCGCGGGCTGGATCGGGGCTTCGAGCTCTGCCGGATTACGCACCGGTGCCTGCGCGCGGCCGAGCAGTCCATATGGACGCACGATCAACACAATCGCCATGACCAGAAACTCGGCAACGAGCGTGAGCTTGGAAAAATTCATCGAAAAACCTGCCAGGCTCACCACTCCGAAGCCGATACAGAGCGCTTTCACTTCCGCGATGATGAGGGCGGCAAGGTAGGCTCCCGTGATCGAGCCCATGCCGCCGACCACGACAACCACGAACGCGTCGCTGATCACGGTTAGATCGAGCCCGAGATTGGCGGGCTCGCGCGCAACCTGCAGCGCGCCGCCAAAACCGGCCAGCAATGCGCCTAGCGCAAACACAACCGTGAACAGCATTGCCTGGTTGACGCCCAACGCCCCGACCATTTCACGATCCTGGGTCGCCGCGCGGATCAGGCGGCCGAAACGTGTATTTGCCAGCATGGCGCGGAGGCCAAGAAGCACGAGAGGGCCCACCGCGACGAGCAGAAGGTCGTAGCTCGGAAAATTGCGGCCCAGAATTGAAATCGATCCCCCCAGTCCCGGGGCGCGCGGCCCCAGCAGATCTTCGGGTCCCCAAACGAACTGCACCACGTCGTTGATGATGAGGACCAGCGCAAACGTGGCCAGCAGCTGAAACAGTTCGGGCGCCTGATACACGCGCCGCAGCAGCGCGACTTCGATCAATGCGCCGAGCGCACCAATCAGGACGGCGGCGGCAACAATCCCACCCCAAAAGCCGAGTGCGCCGCCGACGCCGCTTGCGAACGTGTAGGCGAGATAAAGGCCCACCATGTAGAACGAGCCGTGCGCAATATTGATGATGCGCGTGACGCCGAAAATGAGCGAGAGCCCGGCGCCCACGAGGAAAAGGCTGGAGGCTGCGGCGAGACCATTGAGCGCCTGGAACAGAATCGCTTCAGGGCTCATTGACGGCTCAGCGGCTTGACACCGTGTCGTCGCCCCCGCAAGCGGGCGATCCAGTAATCTCAGTCATTCGATACTGGATGCCCCGCCTTCGCGGGGCATGACATGTCTGTTTCCATCAGCCGGTGCGAGGATCAATTCATCGCGGCGGCAGGACGCAGCTTCCTGATCTCGTCGTCGCTCGGCTGCACAGTCGCGCCGTCCACATATTTGAAGTTTGCCATCGTGCCCCTGCCGGCCTTGAGCGCGATCTTGCCCACATACGCGCCGAGGGTGGCCTGATGATCGATTGCGCGGTACTCGAAGGGGCCAAACGGGCTTTCGAGTTTGAGGCCGCGAAACGCTGTAATCAGCTTGTCCGTGTCAACTGCCCCCGCCTTGGCCAGTCCGGCCGCAACCGATTTCATGGAGTCGTAGCCGACGATCGAGCCGAGCCGCGGGTAGTCTTTCCAACGCGCCTCATAGGCGCTGAGGAACGCCTTGTGAGCGGGCGTGTCGATTTCGTCCCACGGATAGCCTGTGACAATCCAGCCGGTGGGCGCCTCGTCCTTGAGCGGATCGAGATATTCCGGCTCGCCCGAGAGGAGGCTCACCACGGTGCGGTTCTTGAATGTGCCGCGAGTCGTGCCCTCGCGCACCAGCTTCGCCAGATCGGGCCCGAACAGCACGTTGAAAATGGCATCCGGCCTGGCGTCATCGACCGCCTGCAGCACCGCGCCCGCCTCCACCTTGCCCAATGGCGGCGCCTGTTCGGTGACGAACTCCACGTCGGGCTGGCTCTTGCTGAGCATCTGCTTGAACCAGCTCGCCGCCGACTGCCCGTATTCGAAATTGGGATAAATGATTGCCCAGCGCTTCTTCTTCGCTGCAATCGCATCGGGCATGAGCATCGCGACCTGCATGTAGGTCGAGGGCCGCAGGCGGAACGTGTACTTGTTGCCGTTCTGCCAGGTGATCTTGTCGGTTAGCGGCTCGGCGGCGAGAAAGAACACTTTCTCTTTTCCGGCAAAGTCGGTCACCGCAAGGCCGATATGAGACAAGAAAGTCCCGACCAGCAGGGCAGCTCCCTCGCGAGTGACCAGCTCATTGGCAACCCGCACGGCATCACCCGGAGTGCCGCCGTCATCACGCGAGATCACTTCCAGCTTTTTGCCGTTCACCCCACCTTTGGCGTTGATTTCTTCGATCGCGAGCTCCCAGCCTTTTTTGTAGGGCTCGAGGAATGCCGGAACAGTCTTGTAGCTGTTGAGCTCGCCGATCTTGATCGTGTCCTGCGCCGAACCGGGTGATTGGGCAAAGAGCACACTTGCGCCGGCAAGGCCGAGCAGCTGTATTTTTTTCATCATGGGACGCTCCGTTCAGGCGAACACGGCTTTGCGTTTATCTTAGCGACGGTCGCGCAACCGGTCCATGAGCGCCTTCTCCTGTCCGCCGTCGATCTCGATCTGCGTGCCGTTGACCATGTGCATGAGCGGCGAGGCAAGCATGACGACGAGTGCCGCTACCTCCTCGACTTCCGCGATGCGGCCCATGGGTATCGATGAAGGGGCGAGACGGTCCGCTTCGGCGTGAGGCAGCTTCATATCGCGCGCCATTGCATCGACCAACCCGGCCCATCGTTCCGTGCGCACCGGCCCCGGATTGACGGCGCAGAAGCTGATATTGTGCTTGCCGTATTGTCCGGCGAGCGAGACCGTGAGGTTCTGGCCTGCGGCATTGGCGGCGCCCGGGGCGATCTCCCAATAAGAAGGCTTGATGCCGTCGTTGCCGATCAGGTTGACGACGCGTCCGCCCCCTTGCCGCACCATGATGGGCAGCACGTAGCGCAGGCAGCGCACATAGCCCATGAACTTGAGCTGCAGCGCCTGCTCCCAATCCGTTTCCGAGAGGTGCTCGATCACGCCCCCCGGTGCGGAGCCCGCATTGTTGACCATGATATCAATGCGACCAAGCGCCTGGTGCCCGTGCTCGACGAAGCGCTTGGCCTCCGCATCTTTGGTCAGGTCGGCCACGATCGGCACGACCTTCCGGCCGGTCGCTTTTGCGATTTCGGCAGCGGTTTCCTCGAGCGGCTCCTTGCGCCGCGCGCAGATCGCGACATGCACGCCTTCTCTGGCCAGGAGCTGCGCGATGCCTTTTCCGATACCGGCACTGCCGCCGGTCACGAGCGCGGTTTTTCCGTTAAGCTGCAGGTCCATGGGCGTCTCCTTCTCGCAGCAGCCCGCATGAGCGAAGCGACGCGGGAAAGGATGCTCCCGGATTTCGCTGCGCTCAATCCGGGCTACGAGCTCAAGATGGCGTTGGCGGCGTTGCCGATTGCTTCTACCTGCTCGCCCGCATCCAGAAACGCAACAATCCGACACGGGCAGCTCTCGAGTCCCTCGTAACGCCACGGAAACGCGCCGATCAGCGCGCGGCGGTTGACCATGAGCTCGATGTCGCCGCCGAGATTTTCGGCGTGCAGCAGTTTTTCCTGAAACGCCCAGCTGTGGAACGGAAACATGTCGGCCACGACGCGCCGGCCGGACTTCTTGTGCACATACTCGAAGCTGCCAAAAAACTCGGCCGGCGACTTGCCATGGACTTTGGCGAACTGCGCTGCGAGATCGGGGCGCATGTTGCGGATCGATGTATTCATGGCATGGTCACAGGAACCCGTGTCCATCGCCCACCATTTGATCCTCTTCTTGAGCATCCAGTGCATGGTGGCGAGATTGGGCCCGGGGTGAAAGCAGAAATATTTGATCAGATCCTGCTGCGACTGGCCCTCATAGTGGCGGTGCCATCCCGTATGCAGCACGAGAATGTCGCCCTCGCGAATGTCGGCGCCAGTGCTCTCGATTATCTCGGGCGTGATCACCGCCCAGTCCGACATTTTTTCAGAGATGTCGACCACGACGCCGGGGCCGACCAGATAATCGAGCGGCAGGGAGGCCATGTCGCCCCTCGGATCGTCGGTTGCATGCATGGCGCCGTCGAAATGTGTGCCGACGTGAAGCGCCGTCTCGATGCGTTGAGCCACGATCATCTGCGTCTGTAGATTCTGTGCGTAATACATGCGGTTTCCGGCGTAGCCGACCCAGCCGGGCGTATGCACGTTCATGACGTGGCTCATATCGATGATTTTCATGGCGCCTCTTCGCCTGTGTCCGGCATTATGTGAGGGAGGGATAATGGCCTCCGTCATTGCCGGGCTTGACCCGGCAATCCATCATTTTTCGAAAAAGATGGACCCGCGGGTCAAGCCCGCGGGTGACGGCGTTCAACGCCTAAAATCGTCAGCTTGCGGGCGGCTCCTCGG
Source organism: Xanthobacteraceae bacterium (assembly GCA_036562835.1). Classification (GTDB taxonomy): domain Bacteria; phylum Pseudomonadota; class Alphaproteobacteria; order Rhizobiales; family Xanthobacteraceae; genus VAZQ01. The sequence continues at coordinate 4,482 of DATCJI010000502.1, forward strand.
CGTCCATGTCAACGGAGGATTGCTCCGTAAAATAAGGCCGCAGCTCTTTTTCAAGCGCGCGCAGCGAGGCGATCAGCCGCGGGCTTTGCAGCAAGGGACGAAGACGCGTGGGATCCTCATCCGGAAATTCGCCGAAATAGGCCTTGCCGTCTAGCATTCCTGATCTCCTTGGGGCGGTTGCGCTTCTTGTTGTCGAATCATTTGCGCGCAGTGAATCAACGAGAGGCGATTCGTGCAATGCGCTCGCAGAAATCAGAAGGAGGGCGTGTCTTTGCTGCCACAGCTCCGGGCGCGATCGACTTAGCCCCTCGGCCAGGATTGGCGGATGAAATCTCGCATAAGTGAGCGCCGATGCGTGGTTATTCGAGCGTTTTCCGCAGAATAGCTGGAATTCACGAGGCCAGTTCGAATCACGCGCGTTATGCACATGTGGACAATTCATCCACAGCAACGCATTCGGCTCGGAGCAAAAAACAAATATTCGATGTGAAAACATAAAAGGACAAGGTGGGTTATGGCGCTTGTACGCCTAACCCACCCTGCGTGCCGGCAGTACGCTTAGAAGGTGACTGAGTCCTTGATAGCGGCGGCCGCATTCGCCGAAATCACCTTGCGGTCGACGAAGTCATTCCAGTCCTTGAACTTCGCCTTGCCGCGCGCCTGCATGATGTCTTTCGCCTGCGCAGCGGTGATCTTCGGCAGCTTTTCCAGCTGCCCTGCGGTCGCGGTGTTGAGATTGACTTTAGCCGCGACGGGGGCTGTTGCGCTGCCGGTGGTGTGGGGCTTGCCTGTAGTCACCGAAGGGCCGGCGGCCGGAGAGGCCGGCTTCGGCTCCTGGGCGAAGGCCGGCGCTGATATTGCCGCGGCGATCATTGCAGCAAACAGAACGCGATGTATGGACATGAATGTAAATCCTTTGCTCTGCCGCAAGCCAAACGCTTCGTTCGAGCGTGCATTGCGGCCATTGGTTTCTCAGTTGAGATGCAGCGAGTAAGGAATTCTCGCCACCTCCGACTGATTGCATTCCTATTAGCTGATTGATCCGGAACGGTTGCTGGACGACACGTTCATGCGCCGTTCAGCCCGTGCGAGCCCGCTCATTCCCGCGCAAGCGAATCCAGGAAACCAACTGGGTCCCCGCTTTCGCGGGGACGAGCGGACAGTGGATTTAATTAAGCCACCGCTTGCACCGGCATGTCGCAGCGATACCGGCGCACCCGCTCTTCATCGACATCCACGCCAAGTCCCGGCCCCTCGAGTAGCTCGACATGCCCTGCCGCAATGGGAATGGGTCTCCTGGTCAGATCATCCGCAAGGCCATGCTGGGTCAGGGTGAGTCCCCAGTCGATCTGCGGGAGGGCTGCTGCGACGTGCATGGCCGCAGCGCAGGCAATGCTGGACTCCCCTGTCTTTGCCGCCACGTTCACCTTCATGCCGAGGCTGTCGCAGAGCCGGCCCGCTTCGAGCACGCCGCGCATGCCACACAGTTTTATGGTCTTGAGACTCGCACCGCGCGCGGCACGGCGATCATGATGCAGCCGAATGTCATGCAGCGAGTGGATGCCCTCATCCGCCCCGATCGCGATGTCGCGGGCTGCGGCCGCAACCTCGGCCATGCCGGCGATATCATCGCCGCGTACCGGCTGCTCGAGAAAATCGAGGCGGCTGCCGGCGAGCGCCTGCACATACTGCACCGCTTGCCGGGTGCCATAGCCCTGGTTCGCATCTGCCGAGATCAGCGACCCCGCTCCGATACGGTCGCAAATAGCGCGGGTGCGTTCCGCCTCGCGCAGCGGCTTGTCAATTCCGACCTTGATCTTGAACGCCGTATACCCCTGCTCTTTTTGCGATTGCGCCTGCTCGAGGTCGGAGCCGATATCGCCCGTGCCGATGACCGCGAGCACCGCCATGCGGTTTCGCTTTTTGCCGCCGAGAAGGTCGTACGCCGGGCGGCCGGTCGCGCGACCGATGAGATCATGCAGCGCGATCTCGATCGCGGCTTTCGCCCCGTAGTTGCCATCCATGCGCGAGTTCAGCCTCGCCAGGAGATCGGTGATATCGCTCGCGGCCTCGCCAATCAGGGCAGGTGACAGGTAGGCGATAGCTGCGAGCATGCTCTCGACGGTTTCGCCCGTCATCGTCGGAGCTGAGGCGGCTTCGCCCCAGCCGACGTATCCGCCGTCGCCTTCAAGGCGCACCAGCACGTTCTCGGCCGTCCTGATCTCCACTCCGGCCATGACCACCGGCTTCTTCATAGGGATACGCACGGCGATCGGCTCAACACGCCGGATCTTCATTTGTTTCTCCCGGGCAGAGGCTTCAGAAACTCGCGGCGCGATGGCTTAGCGGGCTCCCTGCAAGGGAGCCCGTTTCGCATTTACGGTTTATTTCACCATGTCGGCGCCGACCTTGCAGATGACGGCGTCCTGATCGCCGGTGCCGCCGCTGCAGCCGATGGCGCCAATCAGTTTGCCGCCTTCGACCAGGGGAAACCCGCCGGGCGATGCGACGAGGTTTGGATCGAGTGTCCCCACATACGGGTGGCCAGTCTCATAGGCATTGAAAAACATGCGGCTCTCGCGGCGATAGCGGGCTGCCGTGCGCGCCTTGTTTTGTGAGATATTGATGGAGGCGAGTTGTGCTCCGTCCATGCGCGAGAAATGCACGAGATCGCCGTGGGTATCCACGACCGCAATATTCATCTTCCACCCGCGTTTGGTGCCTTCCGCTTCGGCCGCGGCCACGAGCTGCTTGGCACGCTCAAGCGTAATGTCGTTGCCATACGGGATATTGAAAGGCATCTGTTCCGGCGTGCCGCCGGCGGACGGTTGTTGCTGCTGCTGTTGCTGCTGGGCCTGCGCGGGGCCGAGCGACAAAACGCCAACAGCCAAAGCGAGAGCAATCAAAGGCAAACGCATTTCCTTCCTCCAATTTCAACTACGCCTGCAACCGCATCCCATTGGCTGTTGCAGGCTGCCGGGTCAAGCAGGAAGGCGCCGCCTGCCCACGCAGCCGATCGCCGTGCGCGCAAGCTCGTGGATGCCAAGCGCGCGGCCCTATGTGCGTTTGGCGTTCCATATGCCCGTGCAGGGACCGTTCGGCCCGACACCTTGCCATGTGCCTGAGCCCGAATTGCCCGCCAGACGCCCCGATCCGGCGACATAGTAGGGTCCCGCGGTAATCCTGCCCGTCAGCTCGCCCTCCGCGTTCACGTGCCCCGAAACTGTTACTCCTCCGCCGGGAGCAACAAGGGCGCCATTGAGAATTTGCCCGGTGGCCTGACCGCTGCGCTCGCATTGCCCGGATCGGGTGATCAGGGTGGCAGTCCACGACCCATCGAATTGATTTGCCGTCGCGGCGCTCAGCGCCGTTTTGAGCGCCGCGAGCAACGCCAGGGCCGCTAGCGCCAGGATGACTCTGTTTGCTGCTGGCATTCAGCGCTTCTCTGTAATCAGTCTGGTTTTTCGGAACGCATCGCCGGCATTGCCGTTCCGCGCCAGCAAACAAATGAAATGGTGCTGCCGGTAAGGATTGAACTTACGACCTCCCCCTTACCAAGGGGGTGCTCTACCACTGAGCTACGGCAGCCAGATGAGGCGGCAAGATAGAGGGGCGCGGATCCGACGATCCTTGGCACAGCCTCGACGGGACGTGCAAGCGAGCCGCACCAGTCTCATATATACACCGCGCGCACATGGCCGGAAAAAATCAAAGCACCGGAAAGTCATCACGCGAGCGCAGGCTTGCAGCCGCCTTGCGGGAGAACGTCAAACGGCGCAAGGCGCAAGCGCGGGCGCGCGCCATCGCCCAGGAAGCGCAAGATCAGGCAGGCGTCGGCGGCAAGCATACCCCC
>DATCJI010000520.1:0-3235 GCA_036562835.1 Xanthobacteraceae bacterium
ATCCCGACGCATACACCGCATTTGCGAAAGCGAAGACAACGAGCGCGCTAACTGCCACAAATGGCGCGTGCAAGCCCTGCGCCAACGCCACCCGATTGAGAACCAAAGTAATGATTTGACCGCCAGCAAAGCCGATGATGAATCCAAGAACGGCCTCACGCACGAAGCTCATCAGGGCATGCGACCAACTTTGCCCGCCAAGCAGCAATATCTCGACCAGGATAAGCGCGAGAAAGATTGCAAACGGATCGTTGGTGCCCGACTCGACTTCGAGTACGGCACGCACCCTCGGCCGCAGTCGCAGCCCCCTGGCGTTGATCAAGAAGAATACCGCCGCCGCGTCGGTGGACGCAACGACAGCCCCGATCAACATGGCCTCGATCCATCCGATGCCGAGCGCAAATTTTGCCACCGGAGCAGTCAGCAGCGTCGTGATCAGCACCCCTACGGTCGACAGCATGACCGCCGGCCACAGTACGTTCCGCAAGCTGGCAAAACGGGTACGAAGGCCGCCGTCGAACAGAATCAATGCAAGCGCGATCGAGCCGACCGTGTAGGCAGCGCCCACATCGTCAAACTTGATGCCGCCGGGGCCGCCTTCGCCGGCGAGCATCCCCACGAGCAGAAAGACCAGCAGCAGGGGTGCGCCAAAACGCAGCGCGATAAGGCTCGACAGGATGCCGGTAAGAACCAGCAGACTGCCCAACAGTATCGCAAGGCTGACCGCGTCAAGCGAACTCATTCCACGACTCTCCTTGCGCTATAGGAGGGTTTCGCGAGCGCAAGAGCAACCGGAAAGGTTGTCGCTGCTCAGTCGCCGATCAAAATGCCACCTTGTCACCGCCCTTGAGCGAGAGGATTTCGCGCGCCTCGTCCGAGGTCGCGATATCAAGGCCGAGCCCTTCGAGGATCTTTCGCACCTGGGTGACCTGCTGGGCGTTTGATTCAGCCAACTTGCCCGCGCCTAACCAGAGCGAATCCTCCATGCCGACCCGAACGTTGCCACCTATCGCAGCGGCAATGGCCGCAACCCGCATCTGGTTGGCGCCTGCGCCGAGCACCGACCAATGATAATTGTCGCCAAGCAGGCGATCGGCCGTGCGCTTCATCATCATCACATCCTCGGGATGCGGGCCGATCCCGCCGAGAATGCCGAATACGGATTGTACAAATAGCGGCGGCTTCACCAGACCGCGGTCGAGAAAGTGTCGCAGCGTATAGAGATGCCCGATGTCGTAACACTCGATTTCGAAGCGAGTGCCGTTGCCCGCACACGTGGTCAGAATGTATTCGATGTCGGCGAAGGTGTTCTTGAACATGCCCTTCTTCGAATTTTCGAGATAAGGTTCCTCCCAGTCGTATTTGAACTTGCCCTTGTAGCGCGGAATCATCGGATACAAGCCAAAGTTCATCGTACCCATGTTCAGCGAAGCAACTTCCGGCTTGAAGGTTGCAGCCGGCCGCACGCGCTCTTCTGCAGTCATTGTGGGCGCGCCGCCAGTGGTGATGTTCACCACCACGTTGGAACGCTGTTTGATCACCTTGAGGAACGGAGCAAAAGCCTCCGGCGTCTGGTCCGGGCGGCCATCCTGCGGATTGCGTGCATGGAGATGCACGATCGCCGCCCCCGCCTCAGCTGCCCCGATGGCGGCATCTGCGATTTCCTGCGCCGTCACCGGAAGATGCGGTGACATCGACGGCGTGTGGATCGAGCCGGTAACAGCACAGGTGATAATGACTTTGCGCGACTTCGCCATGACCTTTCCATCCAATGAAGTGAGGGTTGCTGATTGGCAAATGGACTTCACCATCGATCCTAGAGTATCAGCCATAGCGAAGTCATCCTGCTCGATTTGAACTTTGAACTCCATGGCCGCACCCGAGAAAGTGCATAGGCCGACAATGATCATCGGCATCGTCTGCGGCACGCTGGCAGCGCTTGCGTGGGCGGCAGGCTTTGTGGTCGCGAAGCACGGAATCGAGATCGGCTTTTCACCCGCCGATCTTGCGCTTCATCGCTTCTTCTGGTCCGGCCTGCTGGTGCTGCCGCTGATCGTGCGTGACGGCTTACGTGATCTCGGCGGCATCGGCTGGGGACGTGGGCTTGTCATGAGTATCCTGTCCGGGCCGCCGCAGTCGCTGCTCGCCTATAGCGGCTTCATACTGGTGCCGCTCGGGCATGGCACCACGATCCAGCCGGCTTGTGCGGCACTGTCGGGCCTGGTCCTCGCTTCCGTCGTGCTCCACGAACAGCCGACAGTTCAACGAATCATTGGCGGCGCAATCATCATTGCCGGGCTGCTGATGTTCGGCGCCGAGTCGCTTACGACAATTGGCAGGTCTGGCGTGGGCGGCGATCTGCTGTTCGCCAGCGCGGGCTTGTTCTGGGCGACATTCGGCACACTGTTGCGCCTCTGGAATGTGCCCGGCACGCGGGCGGTGAGTGCGGTTGGGACGATTTCCGTGCTGGTGTTCGCGCCGATTTACCTGTTCCTGTTTGGGCTGAGTGCATTGGAACGGCACAGTCTATTTGAAAATCTCCTGCAGGCCGTCGTGCAAGGCGGCCTCGCCGGTTCGTTGCCTATCTATCTCTTCGCCCACGCCGTGATCGCGCTCGGCGGCGGCCGTGCCGCAACATTCCCGGCCTTGGTGCCGGTGTTCGGTGTCGTGATCGGTTTTCTTGCGCTTGGCGTAGTGCCGAGCCTGGCGCAATTTATCGGAATGCTGGTCGTTCTGGTCGGATTCCAGTTCGCGCTGCGGCGTTGAATGTCCGCTAGTCTTCCGGTCCCGCGTATTTCCCGGCGGTTTCCGGGAACATGTTCTTGATGATCTTCAATTTGGAGATATCGGCGGTTGCGTCCATGTGCAGGAAGATCACTGCGTCGCGCAGCACTTTTTCTATGCCGAAGTCCAGCATGATCCCGTTGCCGCCATGCAGTTCGACGGCATGCTGCGCCACTTTCATGATCTCTTCAGAGGCGAACATTTTTGCCATGTTGACGAGAACCTCGGCATCCGGCGCATTGTCGTCCACGGACTGAGATGCGCGGTTGAGCAAGGCCCGGACTGCCTCAATGCGCGTCGCCATATCGGCGAGCCGAAGGGCCACCGCCTGATGCTTGATCAGAATGCGGCCACCCTGCACGTAGTTCTGCACGTAGTCAGCCGTAGCCTCGAATGCGCGCATGCCCACGCCGAGATTCTTCGCAGCCTGGATAATTTTCCCGGGACGGAA
>DATCJI010000527.1:0-1520 GCA_036562835.1 Xanthobacteraceae bacterium
GCTAAATGTGACCCCTATTGCAGCCGTCAGAGCGAGCGCAGATTTACGCCTAAACTTCTTTTGCGGATGGTTCCACCGTCTCATTCGATCACCTCTTCGGCGAGCGCGAGCAGCCTGTCAGGAATTTGGAGGGACGGCTTATACGTCTCGCGCGATTGACCGCCCAAAATTCCGATCACCGGCATCGCCGGCTGTTGCGCGCCCGCCGCGGGCGGCCACGCCGCCGCGCCGCCGAGCAGCGTGATGAAGTGGCGCCGCCTCACTCGATCACCTCGTCGGCGCGCGCCAAGAATGTCTCTGGGATCGCGAGGCCGAGCGCCTTGACGGTCGTCAGATTGATGACGAGCTCGAATTTAGTCGGCTGCTCGACGGGAAGGTCAGCGGGTTTCGTCCCTTTGAGAATTTTGTCGACAAAATCGGCCGCACGGCGGAACTGGTCAGCGTAGTTCGAGCCATAGGACATGAAGCCTCCCGCGACGAGAAAGTCACGGGAGGCATGAAACGCAGGCAATCGCGCGCCCAATGCAAACGTATTGATCCGGGCGAAGTTGGCGTTCACTAGCGCGCTCGGACACACGTAGAGCGCCTGTGCCCCGCTCTTGAGCGCCTGGAAAGCCGGCGCAATATCTGTAGGGCGCCTTATTTCGAGCACTTCGATATCAACGCCAACTTTACGAGCTGCGGCCTGAACCTCCGATATCTCCAGCACCGAGCCCGCGTAGCCGACATCGCCGATGATGGCCAGTCGACGCAAATTGGGGAGGGCCTCGCGCAGGATTTCGAGTCGCTTGCCGGCAAGTTCTGTGGACTGAACCGAGATTCCAGTGGTATTGCCGCCCGGTCGCGCCAATGAAGCCACCATTCCGCTTCCGACCGGGTCAACCGCGATCGCAAACACGATCGGAATCGTCGAGGTTGCCTGCTTTGTGGCCGCCACAGCGCTTCCCACCGTAACGATGACATCCACCTTGAGTTGGACGAACTCGGCTGCAATCTCGGCGTAACGTTCGCTACGTCCTTCCGCCCAACGATATTCGATCGCGACTGTACGGCCCTCGGTCCAGCCGAGCTCGAGTAGCCGCTGCACAAAGGCGGCAGTCCATTGGCTCCATGCTGAAGGCGTGCTCGCGCCCAGGAATCCGATGGTCGGCAACTTGCGCGCCTGCTGCGCCAAAGCCGCAACCGGCCACGCTGCTGTGGCTACGCCGAGCAGCGTGATGAACTCGCGCCGTTTCAATGGCAACGTCTCCAGTGCTTCCAACCGGAAGATACCACTGCGGGGAACCTGCTGCACTGCGGGATTTCGATCCGGTCTATGTCCACTATGGGTCCTCGCGTCAGACCCAAACGCTTCCGACGCTCGCGGCATGTCCGCTTCGCCCCGAAAGATGGGGTAATCGGCCTGCCCAGCTTGTGGATAGCTGAAGAATCAGGTGCTGCGCTTCAGGCTGATGGTGAAACGAGGTCCGCAGATGCGGCCTCAAGCATCAGAAGGGGAAGCGCAGCATGGACTATTTTGC
>DATCJI010000535.1:0-13593 GCA_036562835.1 Xanthobacteraceae bacterium
CGCCAAAGAATAAAAGACTCTTGAACAGGCAATGATTGAAGACGTGCAGCAGTGCCGCCGTGAATGCGAGCGCCGCCGCCCAGGCAAGGCCAAACGCCTTGAACGCCAGCGCCAGGCCCAAACCGATGAAAATGATGCCGATGTTCTCGACGGTATGATAGGCAAGCAGCCGCTTGAGATCGTGCTGCATCAGCGCATAAAGCACGCCGAGGACGCACGTTATGCCGGCGAGCGCCAGCACGATCGTGCTCCACCACCAGGACGGATCGCCAGCAAGGTCAAAGACAATGCGGATGAATCCGTAGACGGCAATCTTCGTCATCACTCCGCTCATGAGGGCCGATATGTGGCTGGGCGCTGCGGGATGGGCGAGCGGCAGCCAGGCGTGGAGCGGAACGAGCCCTGCCTTGGATCCCGTGCCGACGAGAGTAAGACAAAGGATGATCGCGGCGAGCGCAGGTGACGGATGGCTCATCCGCATTTGCGCGAAGTTGTAGGCGCCTTCCGGGCCTGCCAGCAGGCCAAATGCGAGCAGCAGAACCAGCGTGCCCAGACTCGCCATGACAAGATACACGTAGCCGGCGCGCACGTTCTCGGGGACATGATGGTGCGCCATGACCAGCGCCCACGAAGTCAGCGACATGAACTCCCAGGTGATCAGAAAACTGAACGCGTCATCCGCGAGACAAACGAGATTCATCGCGCCCAAAAAGGCGGGATAAAATGGGAGCACGCGCATCGGCGCGCTCTCGTGCGTGCCATAGCCGATTGCAAACAGGCTGGCAGCTGCCGCACCCAGATTGACGACGATCAGAAAAAAAGCCGAAAGCGCGTCAAGCCGCAAGTGCGAGCCGACCCATGGTAGTCCCAGTGGCAAGCGCAGAGTTGCCGCTGGAGCTCGACCGAGAAGATGCGTGGCAGCACAAACCAGCAAAACGAGTGACACCGCGCAACAGACGCCATACAGGACTGCGTTCGCGTTTTTGTGTTTGCCGATCACGACAGCAACGGGGGCAAGCAGCAGGAGCAGCCCTGCGCCTGAAAGCGCAACGATCATGTCGGCGAGCCGGGCGGTTGCGTTTTAAGTCGCACGCCACGGCCTCCGTGGGTGCTGCTCGCGTTTTCCCCGATGAGCTCGATGCCGGCTGCATCCAGGGCACTGACCAGCTTCATCAATGAGTCGACATTGCCGCGAATGACCCCGTCACTTGCCTCCATGCGCTGAATCGTGGGGAGCGAAAGGCTGGACAGTTCCGCAAGCGTGCGCTGATCAATGCCGAGAAGGGCGCGGGCGGCGCGAAGCTGGGCGCTCGAGATCATGCTTCTGCTGTGAATATGGCTACATTGTATTTCTAAAATGATGCTTTTTACATCTATTGTTATGTTTAAGGCCGGAAGATGGTTGGCTGTCCATTTCGCCCGGATCAGCGTTGACCCGTAAACAGGGAGACCCATGCCAAGGCCGGATACTGCGGAGGTGGCGAAGCTTTTAGTTGAGCTCGGGCAGCGGAATGCGTTGCGGGGCGGCAACCCGTATCGCGCGCGCGCCTACCGTCGCGCCGCCGAAAGCCTGCTCGCTCTCAGCACACCTCTCACCGAGTTGATCGCGCAGGATCGCCTGCGGGAAATTCCCGGAGTGGGAGAAGCAATCGCGGGAATTATCAAGAAACTGCATGGCACCGGCACGCATCCGGCCCTCGAAACCATGCGCCAGGAAATCCCCGCAGGAGTGCTTGAAATGTTGAGCGTTCCTGGTTTGCGACCTGAGCAAGTGCTCAAGCTGCACCAGAAGCTGGGGCTGGCTTCCCTCGCGGACCTGGAAGAAGCCACGCGTACGGACCGCATCAGGAGCGTAAAGGGATTAGGCGCGGCCCTGCAAAACAAGATCCTGCAAGGTCTCGAAATCAGGCAGGGCGGCCATCAACGGTATCACATGCATCGTGCCGCCGAGCTCTTACGCGCGGCTGAGGCGAATTTGCGCCAATCAATGGCGCGCATCAGGCGCATCGTCCCGGCCGGCGATTTTCGCCGCGGCTGTGAGCTGGTCTCCGATCTCGCCCTCGTCGTCGAAACGACCAGCAGCCAGAAGCCCAAAGTGCTCAAACCGAGCGCGCAGCTTTCCGTGCATCTGGCCGATCGAGCGCGTTTCGGCGCAACTCTTCTCTGTGCGACAGGATCAGCAAGCCATGTTGCGGCGCTGCAAGTGCGGGCACGCCAGCGTGGTCTGGCGCTGAGCGCTGACGGTCTGCGCTCGGGCAAAAAGAGGACTGCAGGGGCGACGGAAGCAGAAATTTATGCGGCGCTCGATCTCCCTTTCATAGAGCCCGAATTGCGAGAAGGCCGCGATGAAGTATCGCGCGCTGAGGAAGGCACTCTCCCGCAGCTGGTGCGGGACGAAGATGTGCGGGGTCTGTTGCACGTACACACTGACTCGTCGGATGGAGTACACACGCTGGAAGATATGGCGGAGGGCACGCGGGCGCGCGGCTATGCCTATCTGGGCATCGCGGACCACTCGCAATCCGCGCATTACGCGGGCGGACTCAGCGAGCAAGACATTCTTGCGCAATCTGACGCGATCGACCGGCTGAACAGGAAATTTCGCGGCAAGTTCCGCGTGTTGAAAGGAATCGAATCCGACATTCGTGCGGACGGCTCTCTCGATTATCCCGAAGGATTGCTCGCCCGCTTCGACTTCGTTGTTGCAAGCGTGCATAGCCGTTTCCGCATCGACCGCGAAACGCAAACGCAACGCATCATTCGCGCGGTGAACTCTCCGTACACGACCATTTTGGGTCACATGACCGGACGTCAGCTGATGCGGCGCCCCGGGTATGCGCTCGACATCGAGAGGGTGCTTTCGGCCTGCGCCCGTGCGGGCGTTGCGGTCGAGATCAATGCCAATCCCTGGCGTCTCGATCTAGACTGGCGGTGGCATCGCCGCGCGCTCGAATTGGGTTGCATACTCAGCATCAACCCCGATGCGCACTCGATTTCCGAGCTCGACCTCACTCACTGGGGCGTCGAGATGGCCCGCAAGGGAGGGGTACCCAAGGAACGGGTGCTCAATTGCCTCGAACTGCCTGCGCTATTGTCTTTTCTAAAGAGCCGGCGAAACCGTCAGCTGCGGCCGCCGCCGGCTGACAAGATCGCGCGCGTGGTGTGATCGGGGCCGAAATCATCGGCGCCATCGATGGACAAGAGCTCGGAAAGGCGCGTACGCGCTCGATTTACGCGGCTCTTGATGGTCCCCACGGCGCAATCGCAGATCGCGGCCGCTTCTTCGTACGAAAAGCCCGAGGCGCCCACGAGGATCAGGGCCTCGCGCTGATCGGGCGGCAGTTTGGCAAGTGCCGCACGGAATTCCTCGAACTCCACCCGGCTGTGCTGCTCGGGGTGTGATTTGAGACTCTCCGCATACGTCCCGTCCGTATCTTCGACTTCCCGGCGGCGCTTGCGGTACTCGGAACGAAAGAGGTTGCGTAGAATGGTGAAGAGCCAGGCGGACATGTTCGTGCCGGGCTGAAAAGACGTGATGTTGGCCATCGCGCGCAGGAGCGTTTCCTGCACCAGGTCGTCGGCGCGATCCACATTGCCGCACAACGATATGGCAAATGCCCGCAAGCTCGGAACGGCTCCGAGCATCGCCTCACGCACGGACGGTCGCATGGTCATCAGTGCGGCCCCTTACTGCGCGGCTCGGATGCGCCCTCAGGTTCGAACACTTGATCGGACTCGGGCTTTTCGCCACCGGGACCCATGTCCGCCTCGGCGCGTGAAGCGGCGGAGTGTTGCTCGTTTTTGCCCGGCTCCTCCAGCTCATTCAGGAGTGCCCTGAATCGATCGGGGACACCTTGGTGCACGACATCGTCGTAAACCCGCTGGAGAATGTCGCCAAGCCGGCGTTGATCCTCTCGACTAAGTCGCCCGGCAGTCCTGCGCGTGGGAGAATCGGTGTGCATTGGCGCTCCCGCCCCGTGCGGCCTGCTTTGCGGCGCCGGTGGCTGCTCCGGTTTTGGCCGCCCCAGAGGCCGTCTGACCGACTTCCAGTCCTTCATGTGCATTACACCGCCGCTCGGTGAGCCGGCGGGTCGGCTTCCGCTCGTCTGAGCATAACGTGGTGCAATAGCGTTCGTTCCGGCACATATGGAACTTTTTTATGACGGCGCTGTTTTCGACCGGTATGCTTCCGGGATTGATGGGAGGGTTTTGTGCCCAATACTTCTGCAGTAGCGCAATACCTGCCGTTTCTGCGCCGCTACGCAAGGGCGCTGACCGGCAACCAGACCTCTGGTGACGCGTACGTGGCCGCCACTCTCGAGGCTTTGATCGCCGATCGTTCGCTGATCGACGAGAAGGAGGGGGTACGCGCAGCCCTGTACGGCCTGTTCACCAAAATCTGGAATTCCGTGTCGGTGAACGCGGACAAATCCGCCGCCGAAGGCGCACTTCCCGGAGAGCACAAGCTCGCAAACATAACGCCGCTCCCTCGCCAAGCTTTTCTGCTGGTCGCGCTTGAGGGCTTCTCCGAAGCGGAGGCCGCGCGCATCCTGGACATCGACGTTGTGAAGCTGCGAGGGCTGGTCGAGGAATCCGGACGGGAATTGGCGGCCGAGATCGCAACCGATGTGCTCATTATCGAGGACGATACTTTCATCGCCATGGAGCTCGAGACGCTTGTCGAGGGATTGGGGCATCGCGTGCTCGGAGTTGCCCGTACCCACGCCGAAGCTCTCGCCTTGACGAAGAAGAAGCAGCCCGGCCTCATTCTCGCGGACATTCAGCTTGCTGATGGCAGCTCTGGCCTGGATGCAGTAAACGAGCTTCTCGGCTCGTTCGAGGCGCCGGTCATTTTCATAACCGCATACCCCGAACGATTCTTGACCGGAGAGCGTCCGGAGCCTGCGTTCCTCATCGCCAAGCCGTTCCAGCCGGCAACCGTATCAGCGGTGGCAAGCCAGGCGCTGTTTTTCGAGCGCAGCGCGAAAAGGCGTGAGCGGCGCATTCCCGCTTAATCGAAGTTCCTAGCCCGATAATTGGACGCGGAGACGTTCGGGACGACCGGCCCACATTTCGTTCACGCTTAAACGCTGCCGGCCGGGCAAAAAGCACGGGCGTAGCCGACCTGCGTCAGCTACGCCCGAGGTACCGGCCGAGCACGGGGAGGGGGAAATGGGCGGCCGGCTGCTCTGTTAATGCGCCCTAGCGGTATTGGTTCCGAAAAAAGAAAGAAGGTTTACGCGCCCGATTTTGCGCGCTGGGAGCTTGGGTGGACCTTTCTCGACGTCCCGTTTCCTTTCGCAGGCACGCATTCGTGAACCTAACGGGGAGTGAACGCGACTAATGGGCACAGGGATCGTGGGAGCCAACCCATGCTGCGTCATTCTCGGTTTCTCGCTGCTTTTGCCGGCGCCGCGTTCGGCCTTGCCTCGTTCGTGGTGGCGCTGGAGATATCGGCAACCCAGGCTGCGCCTGGCATGACTGCCGGCCCATCCTTCAACCGAGTGCTCAAGGGCGATCGTTTACCCCTTGCATCGGCCAAAAGCCGAAATGCGGTGAATGGACCAGCGTAGCCGGAGTCTGCCCCGCGCGCGCCGGTTACCCAACCGGGGTTGCTGGAAGGGTGTGAGGGTCTGGTGAGCGCCATTGGCCAGCCTCCCCTCTCGCGCGTGCCCGGCCGCTGCTTATCCTGAAGCGCGCTGACGCGCCCCTGCTCGGAGTGCGCGGTTCCTGCGGAGTTGGTCCGCGTACGGAACCGTTGCCTTTTCAGGCAGTTATCGAACACGCGCTCGCTCGCCGGCTTCATCGGATCGGGTTTGTAGAAAGCCGGCGCATCCGGACCTGAAAATGGAAAGCGCAACGGCGTTTCGTGTGCAGGGGCTGTGCCGGATGTGAATGTGTCTCCGTCGCAAGCAGATCAAAACACGCTGAAGAATTCTCCGCCGCCGGAAAGAGACGCGCGCGACTCTCTCGAACGGTTCCGGACTGCGCTTGAAGCTGGTCCAGTCGGCGTCTGGTCATGGGACTTGCGTTCTAAACTTCTGACGTGGTCGAGCAATCTGGTGACCGCTGAGGGCGCTCCGGAGCGGAGTGCCGATGGCGTTGTCCTTGTGCTGCCGGAGGATGTCCCGAAGCACGATGATTCACCGTTATTTGCAGTCATTCGTCAGGCGCTGGAAACTCGTGCACCCGCACGCAGCGAATATCGGTTGCCCGGAGCTTCGAGCCGCGAGGAAAGATGGCTCGAAGGTTCGGTCACCGTCATTCTCGAAGACGGGGATGCCGTGCGGCTCCTCGGAACATCGCGCGAAGTGACGGAGAGACTGCGCGTCTACCGCGAGGTCCGAGTGCGAGCGCGTCAGCAGGAAATGCTTGGACGCCTGAGCGAACGGGCGCTCACCGAAACCGACCTACAGAAATTCTTTAATGACGTCGTGGACACGGTCGGCGAGATTCTTGATACGGAGCTGGTGAAAATTCTGGAGCTCCTGCCCGGCGACTCAGAGCTGTTGCTGCGGGCAGGCCGGGGCTGGCGGGACGGACGCGTCGGAACGGCCCATCTCTCCACCGGCCGCGAATCACAGGCAGGCTACGCGCTGGCTTCCGGTCGTCCGGTTATTTGCGAAGATCTGAGCACGGAAACGCGGTTCCGGGGTGAGCCGTTGCTACATGATCACGGCGCGGTCAGCGGCATCAGCGCGCCGATTGCCGGTCACGATGGCCGCGCTTATGGGGTGCTCGGGGCGCATACCGGCAAACGGCGCAAGTTCACCGATTACGAAGTCTCGTTCCTCGCAAGCATTGCCAACATAGTTGCGGGTGCCATTCAGCGCAGGCAACTGGATCAGCGCCATGAATTGATGATCAGGGAGCTGCGTCACCGATCCGGTAACCTGTTTTCGCAGTTGCTCGCGCTCTTTTCGCAGACCGCAAAGAATTCAGGAAGCGTTGCCGACCTGGTGACCAAGTACGAAGCTCGCGTTCTCGCGCTTGCCAACGCGCACCGACTCATCACGGAGGGAGGCTGGAAATCGACTTCGCTCAATGATCTGCTGCAAACCCTGCTTGCAGCTTTTCTCGATCGCATGTCGTTCAAGGGACCGAACGTGTTTCTGGAGCCGGACCCCACTTTCGGCCTGAGCATGGCTGTCCATGAATTGGTGACGAATGCGAGCAAGCACGGCAGTCTCGCAGACCCGAACGGACGCGTCGATTTGGCGTGGTCGGTCACACGCACCGAGCAAGGCCTCACGCTCGTCCTTGACTGGGCCGAAAGTAATGGTCCGGCGCCGAAGCGAAACATACGCCCGGGCTTTGGCTCGCGTCTCATCAACATGGTGATCGAACGCCAGCTCAATGGTCGCGCCGAGCAGCATTTCGAGCCCGCGGGGCTGCGCGCCAAACTCACTGTGCCGCTCACGCATGAACGCTGGCCCGGCGCCGTCCGTCCGAACATGCCTGGCGCGAGCTTCTGATTAATCCAGAAAGAGAGTCGCGCGCTCGCACCACCGCCAACGTCTTCGCATAGCGGCTCGGCACACAGGCGCGCGTGGTGCCGCCTATTCAGTCCTGACCGAATGATTAAATCAGCGCCTGATGTTCGTGCTGGCACATCTCTCCGATCCGCATCTGGCCCCTTTGCCTGAGCCGACATGGCGCGAGCTCATGGACAAGCGTGTCACCGGCTATCTCAACTGGCGGCGCAAGCGCCGCCTCATGCATCGCAGCGATTTACTCGCCAGGGTGGTTGCCGATCTCAAGGCGAGCGGCGCCGACCACATCGTTGTCACGGGCGATCTCATCAACATTTCGCTCGCGGCCGAATACGCGCCAGCCCGGGCCTGGCTCGCATCCCTCGGCGCACCCGAAAACGTCAGCGTGGTTCCGGGGAATCACGACGCCTATGTGCGCTCGGCTAAGCCCCATCTGCATTGGGGCGATTACATGCGAGGCGATGACATGGACCATCCCGCCTTCCCGTTCCTGCGCCGCCGCGGATCGGTCGTGATCATCGGCCTGTCGAGCGCCGCGCCCTCGCTTCCGTTTACCGCGACCGGAATTCTTGGCGATGAGCAAATCGCCCGTCTTGCAACCCTGCTCGATGCTTGCGGCGAGGAAGGGCTGTTTCGCGTCGTGGCTATTCATCATCCGCTGGCCAGCACCAGGGGGCGGCATTTCAAAAGGCTGATCGATGCAGCCAAGCTTCGCAATACACTCGTCCGCCATGGGGCCGAGCTGGTGATCCATGGACATGACCACGTCCCTTCACGCATGTTCCTCAAGGGCGGGCACCGACCCATTCCGGTCATCGGCGTTGCCTCAGCGTCGGAAGCGCGCAGTGCGTTTTCCTGCCCTGGCTACAATCTCTATCGCATCGAAACCAAAAGCCGCCCATACAGCTGCGAAATGCTTGCGCGCGCGTTGTCCTCAGACGAGCAGAGTATGGCTGATATCGAACGAGTGCGGCTGGCCTGAGCAGCTTTTAGAGCATGATCCCGAAAAGTGGGAACGGGTTATCGGAAAAGATCATGCTCCACCAAATATGTAGAGCGGGAAAGTGATTCGAAGAAAGCTATCCCGCGCTACGGGCGCGGACCAAACAGCAGGGCCGCTGCGATCAGCGTCGCCAACCCGGCGAGCAGTCCGAACACGAACGCCCTTGCGGCGCGCCAGCGCCGGCTTCGCCTGTGCGAGCGCGCTTCCTGGCGGATATCGCCCAGGACCGGCAAGGAGCCGTCCGCAAGGGCGCGTTCGCGCTCGATGATTCGCTGCGCGACATACTTTGTAACCGACTCGACCATGTCGTCGATCTGGGCGGTCTCCGCGAGTACCTTGCGCCCGTACCGGGTATCCTGGAGCAGCCGATACACTCGCTTGTCACGGCCCATATCGATGTGTGCGACTGAATCAATCCATAGCCGCGGCGTTTCCCCCCGGCTGATACCGCGGTCGAAGAGATCGACTTCCGATGGAATTTCCTCGAACAAAGGGTCGAGGGCCTCGTTCAGCAACTCGAGTCGGGCGACTTCGGCATCGTGCAAGTCGACCACGACCGTGCTGCGCTCGGCCTGTTCAAGCCGCGCCTTGCGCAAGGCCTCCTTGAGGCGGGGCGGAGGCTGCTCCGGCCTGGTCTCATCGACTTTCTGGCGTCGCCGATTCCACATTGCGCAAGGCTATCAATGGATCGCGGCGGCGCAAAGGCAATTGCAGCCGCGAATATCGACGAACTGTGAGCCTGCGTCGCTGCAGCTACACGCAGCGCCCGCCGTCTACCTCGAGAACGTTGCCGGTCAGGAAAGACGCATCGTCGGAAGCCAGGAACAGGACAGCATTCGCGATATCTGCAACAGTGGCGAAGCGCCCCATCGGAATGCTCGCGCGAAACTGCGCGCGCAATTCCGGCGTGTCGCCCCCCAGGAAACTCGCGAACAGCGGCGTCTCCGAGATGACAGGGGCCACTGCGCAAACGCGAATCCCATCGGGTGCAAGCTCGGCCGCCATCGATTTCGACAGCAGGTTCACGGCCCCTTTCGACGCATTGTACCAGGTCAGCCCCGGGCGGGGGCGGATGCCCGCGGTCGATCCGATATTGATGATCACGCCCGATTTCTTTTCGCGCATCAGCGGGACAACGGCGTGGGCAAACAGAAAAATCGATTTCACGTTCACCGCCATGACGCGATCGAATTCCGCCTCGTCGACCTCCAGCATCGGGCGGCGAACGTGCGTCGTCCCCGCATTGTTGATCAGAATATCGATTGTTTGAAAGCGCTCGACCATTGCCTTGACGGCCGCATCCACGTCCCCCCGCCGTGAGACGTCACACCGCACGGCCAGTGCATCGTTGCCCATGCTTGCCGCGACCTTGCGCGCCGCTTGCTCGTTGAGATCGGCAATGGCCACGCGCGCTCCCTCGCGCGCGAACAGTTCGGCGATCCCCTGTCCAAAACCCGAAGCACCTCCGGTGACGAGCGCGACCTTCCCCTGCAGACGCATTTCGTTTCCTTCCGGCTTTACGGCTGCTTGACTGCTTGTGGCACCATGCCGTACGGCCCCGCCCAGCTCAATCCTGCTTCCGTCATGGCGCGCGGCCGGTATTCGCAGGCGACCCAGCTCGCATAGCCCGACGCATCGAGCATCGAGAATATCGCCCCATAGTTCACCTCGCCTTCGTCAGGCTCATGCCGCGACGGCACCGCTGCGATTTGCACGTGCCCAATGACGGGTAAATGTCGCTCAAACCGTTTGACGAGGTCTCCGCCCATGATTTGCGCATGGTAGAAATCGAACTGAAGGCGCACGTTCGGACGACCAATCTTGGCGATGTTGTCGGCGCCCTGCTCGGCACGGGTGAGGAAGTAATCCGGTCGGTCACGTGAATTGATCGGCTCAATGAGCACGGTGATGTTGCGCGCCGCCGCCGCATCGGCCGCCTCTGCCAGATTGCGAATGAACGTCCGCTCGGCCGCCGGCCGCTGCTCCGGAGGCACTATGCCGGCGAGGCAGTGGATTTGGCGGCCGCCTACCGCGGTAATGTAATCGAGGGCCTGAGAGAAATGCTTGGTGAATTCCTGCTCACGTCCGGGCAAGGCAGCAAGGCCGAACTCGGACGCAGCCGAGCGGCCGGCCGCCGCGTTGATACCGAGCATTGTCAGGCCGTGATTCTCCAGCTCTTTCCGCACCAGCGCTGGCGCATGATCGTAGGGAAACTGCAATTCGACGGCACGAAAACCTGCCGCGGCCGCGGCGCCGAACCGCTCGACGAGAGGCCGTTCGGTGAAAAGATAGGCGAGATTGGCGGCAAAGCGCGGCATGCAAAATACCCCGACGTGCTTTGCTTGCAGCGAACCATCGTATTCCCAAGATTGCAATCATCGTGACGAACTCTGCCGATTGTGCGACGATGCGCCATGCGAGGATTGGAGGGTCGGCGCGAACAATGCTGAGAGATGACAGTGCGGGCGGACGTGGTCGAGGAAGCGCCCCGCGCAACGTGCTGGGTGAGCGGCTCGAAATCTGTTCCATCAGCCCCATGACCGGCTTCTTCCGCGACGGCTGCTGCGATACCTCCCTTGAGGACGTCGGCAGCCACACCGTCTGTGTGCTTATGACGGCGGCCTTCCTCGAGTTCTCGAAATCGCGGGGCAATGATCTCTCCACGCCGGTGCCTGAGTTTGGCTTTCCGGGGCTCAAGCCCGGGGACCGCTGGTGCCTGTGCGCGCCGCGCTGGCAAGAAGCGCTGGAAGCAGGAAATGCGCCGCGCGTGGTCTTGCGCGCAACCCATGAAGGCGCCCTGAATTACTGCTCTCTGGCCGACCTCAAGCGGTTCGCGGTGGACCTGGCCTGATGACAGAGGCGCGGAGCGGAGGACAGGGGGGTGCAATGCGCAGTCCGATAGTGCTCGCCTGCCTGGTGCGGCATCCGGCTCCGTCATGGGTGCAGCAATGTTATCCGCAGGGCGCCCCCGGGCTATGCTGAGCGCCGATTAGCCGACACTTGGGCCGTGGTGTTAGGGGACGCCGGACAAAATAAAGCCGCGCTCGTTCGCATCACACACTCCCGTGCTCAGGCCTGCGATGGCCCTTGATCCCGATGCTGAGCTGGTGCTGGCCATGATCGCGGCGGCGGGCCGGCCGCCAATTCAATCATTGCGGCCGCAGGAGGCGCGGGAAGGCTACGGCGCAGCGCGAAGAGCGCTCACGCCGGATGCACCCGATGTGGCGCACGTGGAGGATCTCGCGGCGTCAGGGCCTGCGGGGCCGATTCCCCTGCGCAGCTATCGAGGCCGCGGCACCGCGGGAAACCTCCCGGTCCTCATTTTCATGCACGGCGGCGGGTTTTGCATCGGCGATCGCGACACCCATGACTACGTCTGTCGCAAGATCGCCAACGCTGCGGAATGCGCGGTAGTCTCGATCGAATACCGGCTGGCGCCCGAACACAAGTTCCCGGCCGCAGTCGAGGACTGCGCGGCCGCGGTGATCTGGATAAGCAAGCAGGCACACACGCTTGGTTTTGACGACAAGCGCCTTGCTGTCGGTGGCGACAGTGCGGGGGGCAATTTGTCGGCAGTGATGGCGCACATGGCCCGGAACGGGGACCTGCCGCGCCTCTGTTTTCAGATGCTCCTTTATCCGAGCGTCGAGATGAGCATGCGCCACCCCTCCTACGGCCTGGATTTCTCGCGGCTGCCGCTCAATTTTCAGGCCGTGCGTTGGTTCCATAACCATTATCTGCGGAGTGCGGACGACGCGGCGGACTGGCGCGCATCTCCGTTGCGCTCGTCCTCCTTCAAGGGACTTGCGCCGGCATTCATTCTGACGGTGGGCTACGACCCGTTACGCGACGAGGGGGCAGAGTATGCCCGCCTGCTGGAGCAGAGCAATGTGCCTACCACGTTCGTGCATATGAGCGACCAGATGCATGGCTTTCTCACCATGGGACGGATCATCAGATCTGCGGATGCTGCCCTCGACCTTGCCGCCGTTGCACTGAAGCGCGCTTTTCAACACCGTTCGTAGGCTTCTTGCGCATCAACGACATTTGAGAGAAGCACGGCTTAAACGGTTCTCCACCCACCGCTCAGGAGCGAGCACCTGTCCGGCTCGGCCCTGAATCAGAGGTGATGCTCTTCCGCTCGAGGGGACTTTGCCACGGCAGCATCCCCGTCCGGCTCGCTTGCAGCCAGGGAAACCAGGCTATTTGCGCGAGCTGGACCCAGAGCACGAGCGGATTGACGTTTTCCATGTACCGGCTGAACGCTTCGAGAGAGGGAACAGCCTGCAGATTAATGGAAATCTGCTCCGCATCGCCATCGGGCGATCTTTGGTGCAGAACGTCGATTTTCAATCCAGGGAGATGCGCCGTCGCCTGCATTGGTGAGTTATGTTGATCGGACAAGCCTTGCCTCCATGGAAGTTCCGCTCAACTCGAGGCGGAAGTCGGCCCGTTGTGCATAATGCATGTATCTCGCGTGGAGATTTAATCCAGACCCAGGGATTGCAAAAGGGCCAGCGCAGCGTGCATCCGAGCAGCGAGACCCGTCGTGGTCATAACTGCCGCTCCTGCGGCGCGTGACGCCTGCTGCAGCAGGCATTAGGCTGTGGTTATGCGTACCGAAGACTTAGCCCTGCTGCGCCAGCACATGCTCGCCGAGATCACTGCCGATGCGTTTCACGCGCGGGAATTTGTCGGCAAACCCTCGCTGGACGAACGCGTCATGGCGGTCATGGCGGACGTACCGCGCCACGAGTTTGTTCCCGTCGAGCTGCAGCCGCTTGCCTATGCGAACGTGCCGCTGCCCATCGGCTTCGAGAAAACCATCTCACAGCCGTTCATCGTCGCCCTGATGACGGACCTGCTCGACCTCAAACCCGATGACACGGTGCTGGAGATCGGCACTGGTCTCGGATATCAGGCCGCAGTGCTCGCGCAACTCGCGCGCAAGATATACAGCATCGAACTCATCGAGGAGCTTGGCGAGCAGGCCAAGCAGCGGTTGGGGCGCCTGGGCCTGACCAATGTCGAGCTCAGAATTGGCAACGGATATCATGGCTGGTCCCAGCATGCGCCGTTCGACAAGATCATCGTCAC
>DATCJI010000220.1:0-6502 GCA_036562835.1 Xanthobacteraceae bacterium
GCCCGCGAGCATGCGGATATTGGCGCCGGCGCAGAACACGCGCGGTTTGGCCGAGCGTATCAGAACGACCTTAACCGTTGGGTGCTCGAACCGTATGCGCTCGATCGCATCCGCAAGCTCGATATCGACTCCCAGATCGTACGAATTGAGCTTGAGCTCGTAACCCTCAAACAGCGGATGCTTCTCGTCCACGTCCATCAGCAAAGTGGCAACATCGCCGTTCACCTGAAGCTTCCAATGCCGGTACTGTGCGGGCGCGGTCTGGAAATCAATGCGTGTCTTTCCGTTGCTCAGTTTCGGCTCTGTTTCCGCCATACGTCCCTCTCGTACGCCTGTTTCACTGCCGCGCTGCCGGCGCATTCGCCATCAGATCGGCTTCACGATGCTCGCGCAGGAGCCGATTGGTGAACTCTGCAACGAGTTGCAAGGTCTCCTCAGGAGCTTGCCGATACGGAGCGTGGCGCGCATGCGTCAGCAGCGCTACCTCGACAGGGCAATAGCACTCCTCCTGCGCCACTTCGATCTGTCGGGCCGTGCCATATTCGTCGTTCTCACCCTGCACGATGAGAATGGGCACGCGGATATGCGCCAGCGCGTCCGTCAGATCGAGGCTGCGGAAATCCGGATTCAGCCAAGGGTCGCACCAGTTATGGAACGCCATGTCCGGATCGGCATGCAGCCGCACAAGTTTTTCGCGCAACGCTCCTCTCTCGAAGTCTTCTTTCGCGCGTGCGATCGCCGCAATCCCCATGTCCTCCGTGAAAAAATGTGGCGCCATGAGCACGAGCCCGCGCACGCGGTGGTCCTGCATGCTCCCTGCATAGATCGTTGCAATAGAGGCACCGTCGCTGTGACCGAGCAGGAGGCCGCGCTGGAAGCCGATGGTCGCAAGCACGTGCGGCAGCACCTCGCATGCTTCCTCATACATGAATCTGATCGAGCGCGGCCGCTTTGCGGCGGAGGATTGGCCATACCCTGCGCGAGAATACGCAAACACGCCCGTCTCGGTCGCGACGGCAAGCTTTTCGGCAAAAGAGCCCCAGATATCGGCGGAGCCAAGCCCTTCGTGCAAAAGCACCAGTGTGGGCCGCGCATCAGGCAGCGGGCCGGTCATGCGATATTCCAGCCGGGCGCCTTCTATATCCAGAAACCCGCGTTCACGCAGCGGCTGAGTTCGCTGCGAAATCATTGGCACACCTCACGAGGGTATCGTGCACTCCGCGCGCAGCTTGAACCGCTGGATCTTGCCGGTCGCGGTTTTGGGCAGCTCCGTGCGAAATTCGATCCAGCGCGGATATTTGTACGGCGCAAGCGCGTGCTTGACGTGCTCGCGCAATGTCTGTGCGAGCTCCTCGCACGCCTTCCCCGGCGATTTCAACACCACAAACGCCTTTGGCTTGATCAGGCGATCGCTGTCCGGCCAGGCAACAACGGCCGCTTCCAGCACGTCCGCATGGGTGCAAAGGGCGCCCTCGACCTCGAACGGCGAGACATACATGCCGCTCACCTTGAGCATGTCGTCGCGCCGGCCGCAGTACACGTAATACCCATCCTGGTCCTGCAGAAATTTGTCTCCCGTGCGCATCCATTCGCCCAGAAAGGTTTGGCGCGATTTGTCGCGGTCATTCCAATACATGATCGCAGCCGTGGGCCCGCGCACATGCACCTCGCCCATTTCCCCGCGCTTGCGGATCTCGTTTCCCTCGTCGTCCATCAGCCGGATGTCATACCCGGGAACAACTTTGCCCGTGGTTCCATATTTCACGTCCTCGGGAAAATTGGAGATGTAGATGTGCCCCATCTCGGTCGACCCGATGCCGTCCAGGATGTCGACGCCATACTGCTCCTTCCAGCGCCGCCCGAGCTCCTGCGGCAGCGCCTCGCCCGCGGAGACGCAGCGCCGCAACGGCACGTCCGATCGCGCGGGTTTGTTCGGGTTCGCCAGAAACAAGGCATAGAATGTGGGCACCGCATAAAAAGTCGTAACTGAATGACGGCGCAGCACATCCGCAACGCTGTCCGGGGTGGGCCGCTCCGGCATGAGAACCGTGCACGCTCCTACTGACATCGGGAAGGTCAGCGCATTTCCGAGCCCATAGGCAAAGAACAGCTTGGCCACCGAGAAACAAATGTCGTTTTCGTTCAACCCAAGCACGTTGGCCGCATAGAGGTCGGCGGTCAGGCGTAGGGACGAATGAACATGCACCGCGCCCTTTGGCTTGCCGGTTGAACCGGAGGTGTAGAGCCAGAAGCACATGTCGTCGCGCGTGGTCGGCGCCGTGTAGCTTTTCGCGTCTGCGCCGCTCAGCAGCTCCTCAAGCGAATGATGGCCTGCGCCGTTGCCGCCCGAGACCACAACATGCGTGAGATCCGGGCTTGCGTCGATCAGGCCGGAGAATTTCCCGAGCAGCGCCTCTGAGACCACGAGCACCCTCGCCCGGCTGTCGGCCAGCATGAAGCGGTAGTCGTCCTCGGTGAGGAGGGTATTCACCGGAATTGCTACGACGCCCGCCTTGATGGCGCCCAGAAAAGCTGTGGGCCAATCAATCGTATCGAGGAGCGCGATGAGAATGCGCTCTTCGCGCCGGATGCCGAGGCCGCGTAACACTTCGCCAAACCGGTCAACACGATCGGCGAGCTGCCCGTAGCTCCACGTCCCGCGTGGATCAATGTAGGCAGCCTTGTTCGCGCGTCCGGCGCGCAGATTGCGCTCCAGCATGTCGGCAGCGAAATTGTAGATGCGCGGGACCGCGTTGATCACAGCGGCTGGATCGACGCGGACCTCTGTGGCGAGCTCGGCGAGGGCCATGGTCAGTTCCTCCGCATCCGGCGTTCGTCGCCGGCTTCTCTTTGCGAATGATGTTACCGGCAGTCACCCTCGCGATCAAAAGCTTGCTATACATGCCGCAAAGGCCCGTAACACCAGGAGCAGTGCCATGGAGGAAACCGTCCGCAAGATCAGCCCCGACGACATCAACCCGCGTTACAATTGGGGCCGTGCCCTGCCGGCTCTCGGCACCATGGGCGTCGATTTCGAGGAACGCGTCGATTATCGGCGGCTGCACCGGTACCGGCTTTCACGCGTGCGCCAGGCCCTTGAAAAATCCGATCTCGGCGCGCTGCTCGTCTTCGATGTCAACAACATACGTTACATCACCTCGACAAAGATCGGCGAATGGGAGCGAGACAAGCTCTGCCGCTGGGCGCTCCTTCCGCGCGATGGCGAGCCGATTCTTTGGGATTTCGGCTCGGCCGCCGTGCATCACAAGCTCTACACACCCTGGCTTGCGCCGGAGAACTGCAAGGCGGGCCTCATCGGGCTCCGGGGCACGGTCAATCCGGCCTTCGGCTTGATGGAGCGGCACGCCAAAGAAATTGCCTCACTCCTGCGCGAAGCGCGGGTCGAGAACATGCCGGTCGGCGTCGACATCATCGAGCCACCCATGATGTTCGAGCTGCAAAAGGCCGGGCTGAAGATCGTCGACGGCCAGCAGACCATGCTGGAGGCGCGCGAGATCAAAAACATCGACGAGATTGCGCTCCTGAACCGCGCCGCCGCGATGGTCGACGGCGCGTATCACCTCGTCAATGAGGAGCTCAAGCCTGGGATCCGCGAGAACGACATTGTCGCCAAGGTGAACGAGTTCCTGTATCGCCACGGCTCCGACGATGTGGAGGCGATCAACGCCATCTCGGGCGAGCGTTGCAACCCGCATCCGCACAATTTCACCGACCGCATGCTGCGCCCGGGCGATCAGGCCTTCTTCGATATCCTGCAATCATTCATGGGCTATCGCACCTGCTACTACCGCACCTTTAACGTCGGGCGTGCGACGCCGGTGCAGCACGATGCCTATAAGAAGGCGCGCGAGTGGCTGGACAACGCGATCGCGCTGATCAAGCCCGGCGTTACCACCGATACGATTTGTAAGGTGTGGCCGAAGGCGCAGGAGTTCGGCTTCCCGGACGAGATGGCGGCCTTCGGGCTCCAGTTCGGACATGGGCTCGGGCTGGCGCTCCACGAGCGGCCGATCATCTCGCGCGTGGTTTCGCTCACCCATCCGACAGAGATCAAGGAAGGGATGGTCTTCGCGCTCGAGACATATTGCCCGGCAACGGACGGCTATTCGGCCGCGCGTATCGAGGAGGAGGTCGTCGTCACCGACAAGGGTTGCCGCGTGATTACCCTCTTCCCGGCCGAGGATTTGCCGATCACGCACCGGTACTCATAACGGCACACGATCTCATTCCATCGACCTGAGGCGCTCGGGCAAATCGTTCCAGTCGCCGGCGCGTTCGCACGCGTACCGGTTGACCGCCTCCATGTCGATGTGGCGCGCACTGTCGTCAACGACCGCCGTCGGTCCATCGCATTTCAATGCAGGCACGAGAAGCTGAACAGGCGTCTTCAGGAATCCGTTCATTTCGCCGGCTGTAGTGACAATGTCGAGGCCGACGCACAACTCCATCCAGCAGCCGAGATCCGTGGCGACGCCGTTGCCGAGCACCGCCTTCATTCCGTGATCCTCAATCCGCCGCAGACCGGTTTCGAGTGCATCCAGGGTGCCGAACTTCATCAGCTTGAGCTTAATGTAATCGGCACATTTTAGAGCGGCTGCGCGGTCGACGTCCTCGATCGAATAGATGGATTCGTCGAGCATCAGCGGCACCTCGCCGGCGCCCACAAGCGCACAGGCGGATTCCCAGTCCTCGGCGGGACAAGGTTGCTCAACGAGCTCGATGCTCTCCGGTTTCAGTTTCTTCAGGAAATGAATAGCTTGATCGCGCTTGTAGCCTTGGTTGCCATCGATGCGCAGTTTGGCGCGTCCATTGACTATGCGGCGCACGGTGTCGACCTGCTTGAGGTCTGCATCCGGGTCCCACCCGGCCTTTACCTTGAGAGTTTTGTAGCCGCGCCCGATCAGGATTTCGATCTCCTCCTCGAGCTCGTGCAAATGCTCCGCCTTGCCATTCACTGTCCCGAGCAAATCGAAGCGGCCCGCGCGTTGCAGAGTGGGATGATTGCGAAGCCAATCCAATGCGGTGAGAAATGCCGTGGCGGTAAACGGCGCCGTATGCAAAAGGGCCGTGGCGGCGCGTTGCAAATCGCCGGCGATCCAGCAAGCGCCAACAAGCCGCGCAGCGACCCCCCAGCTCTGCTCGATCGTTTCATCCGTATAACCGGGCAAGATGGTCGCTTCGCCCCAGCCTGTGCGGCCCTCCCCTATGACGCCGACCAGAAGCACGTCGAAGTTGTGCTGGTCACCGAACACAAGGCGATAAGGAACGGTCAATGGAAGACGCAATCTGGCGGCGATTACGCTTACTCTGGAATTTTCAGAGGTCAGATTTACACCGCGTTGCATTTTGGAATTTTGCTCGACCGTTGCCAGTTTTGCTAAGGTCGCGTGCAAGATCAAGAATGCCCAAGGAGGAAACGAAAATGGACGGCTTCCGCTCAGCTTTGCTGGTCGGTGGCGCAATTGCCGCGAGTGCAATATCAAACGCGGCTTCAGCCGACCAATACCCGTCGCGTCCGATCACTTTCATAGTGCCCTGGGGCGCCGGCGGTGGCGCCGATCAGGTCGCGCGCCTGGCCAGCAGGTTGATCGAGCCCGAGCTGAAAGTTTCCGTGCCGGTGGTCAATATGGCGGGCGCGACAGGCCAGACCGGGCTGACGAAGCTCGTCACTGGGCCGGCCGACGGCTACACGATCGAGGTCATGACCGGGGATACGTTCCCGCTGTTCGCGGGCGCCCGTGCCCGCTTCAAGCTCGATCAGATCACGCCGATCGGGATCCTGATCCAGCAACCCTCCGGCTTCTTCTCAAACGCGAGCGGTCCATATCAGAGCTGGGATGACGTACAAAAAGCTGCGCACGACAAGGAATTGCGCGTCGCCGTCACTGGCTACGGCAGCCCTGACGACCTCAGCGTTAACTATTTCAAGCACAAGGGCATGAAACTGCAGGGTGTATCCTACGCCGAGCCCGGCATGCGCTACGCCTCCGTGGTCGGCGGACAAAGCGACTTGCTCTACGAGCAGGCCGGTGACATTCGCAGCTTCATCGACGGCAATCAGATCAATCCGCTGCTGTTCTTCAGCAAGCGCAAAGTGGAAGCTTTTCCGGACGTCCCCTACTCGGGCGCGCTCGGGTATGACGTCACGCTTCCGCAATTCCGCGTCATCATCGTGCGCTCGGGCACCGATCCGGCCATCGTGAAGAGACTCGACGACGCCTTCGGCAACATGTCCAAGACGAGGGATTATGCCGATTACCTCAAGCTCCAATATGCCAATCCGGACAGCTACGTCGGACCTGACCAGAGTCTTGCATTCATGAAGGCGTGGCTCACCGAAGCAGAGGGGCTTGCAAAGCTGAGCGCTGGCGGGAGCACGACGAACGCCCGCTAATGGGGCAAAGTCCGATGCCTGCAATTCAGAGGCTGCGCGAGGCCACGCCCTACGCGATCATTCTGTGCGGGGCGGCATACCTTTGGT
>DATCJI010000062.1:0-3473 GCA_036562835.1 Xanthobacteraceae bacterium
GATCGAGCGCGGTCTTGGCGTCGCTGCCCTCGTCGATTGTGACCGCGGCCCAGCGAAGGCCAGAGTCGGAGGGTGCCATCGCCGTGAAGATATGCGTGCCGATCGGCTTGTCCGGATCGCGGATGGTGACCGGAACCTCAATGGTCGCATCGAACATCTCCCCGCCGTCCGGTATTCGCTTATGCGTGTTGCGCCGCACGTAAAGCTTCTGGGTCGCGCGGCTGACGAAGAGCGAGACCGGCTCGAGCGCAAGCTTTGCCTCGCTTGCCGCCTTGGTGAGGTCGGTCTTTTTGGTTTCGGCCGCCTTGGCGGCGTCCTGGGCCGCCGCGGCAGCGTCGAGCCTGGACTTCGCGTGAGCCTTGGCGACGTCGAGCTGCGTCTGCAGCTCCTCGACTTTCGCAGCGGCCTTCTGCTTCTGGTCCTCGGCTCGTGCCCTGGCCTGGTCGGTCCTGGCGGTGGCGAGCGCCTTCTCTGCGGCCGCGAGCGCGGCATCGGCGCGGGTCTTGGCCAATTCGAGCTTGCGCAGCGCCGCCGTGAGCGGGGCCGCCTCGTTCACCGCGAGGGTAGCAGCGTTCTTCGTTTGTTGAGCCAGCTTGGTGGCCTCGTCCGCCTCGCGGGCGAGTGTTTCGGCGCGCGCCGGCGCTGCCGCGATGGCCTCGGTTTTCGGGCCGAACAGC
Organism: Xanthobacteraceae bacterium; assembly: GCA_036562835.1. Lineage (GTDB taxonomy): Bacteria > Pseudomonadota > Alphaproteobacteria > Rhizobiales > Xanthobacteraceae > VAZQ01. Next base: position 678 of record DATCJI010000062.1, read on the forward strand.
ACCGGATGAGAAACCTCGACCGGCTCTGCGTCACTCGGCGAGATGATCACACGCGTGCCGATCGGGACTTTGTCGAACAGCTTCTCCGCAAAACCAAAGGGCATTCGCACGCAGCCGTGCGAGGCTGCATATCCTGGCAACGGCCCGCCGTGCAGCGCGACGCCGTTCCAGGTGATGCGCAGCATGTGCGGCATCCAGGCATCATCATAGAGGGTCGAGCGATGGTCCCTGTCCTTCTGCACGACACTGAAGACGCCGGCTGGCGTCTCGCGTCCCTTGGTCCCGCTCGACACCGGCGCGCGCAGGATCCAGCCGTCGGCGTCGTAGATGGTCACCTTCTGGCTCTTGATCGATACGATCGCCATGATTGGCTCGCCCGCGCTGCGCGGGGCTGCCACATCGGTCGTTTTCTCGGTAGGAGCCTGCCGGGGTGCGGCGCCGGCGGGCGGAGCCGCAGTCAGCACCATCAGCGTGGCCGCGGCCGCGAGCGTCACCATCACAGGAGGTGCCCATTGCCGCACTAGCTCGGTGGATTGGGCCGTCGTGCATCGATTTGTCATGCCATGTCCCGGCTGTCAGGGAAGAATCGCGGCGAAACGCTTGCCGCGAACGCGTGGATGGTCCGCATTTTACGGCCCGTGGTCAATCAAGACTTCCGCGTGATTGGTTTACTTCCTGCGGACTGTTTGTCCGGTGCATAAGGTGATTTTGAGGCTGTGGACGGCTCCTCCGCTTTCGCCTGATTGTCCTTAAACGGGTAGCAATCTGATATCTTCGCACGCGGCCCGACCCAGCGGCGGCGCCAGTTTGATGAGGATGCGCGGCTCCGGCTGCGGTAAAGATGACCGCAAACCACCCGAGAGCGGGCTTCCCAGTTAAATGCAGCTGTGTGATTATTGTCACAGTCGAGGACTTTTTTGAGTTAGCCACAGGTCTGCACGAATTCACTGCTCCGATGTAATGCGTCTACAACAGTGGGGGTGTGTATCGTGTTGAAGTCACTTGTAGTGAAGCGTTCGGTGGCTGTTTCCGGTCATAAGACGAGTGTCAGCCTCGAGGATCCATTCTGGAGATGTTTCAGAGAAATTGCCCGTAACCGGCAAATAACGCTTTCGACATTGCTGGCGAGCATTGATTCAGAGCGCTACTATGGCAACTTGTCGTCAGCCATCCGGCTGTTTGTGCTCGATTACTATCGACAACGTTTCTGCAATTGCGGCAGAAGCGCAGGATTGGAGAGCTTGTCCGTCACTTCCTCGCCGGGGTTGACCGGGGAATTTGAGATCGGGAGCGCGCAAGCGATGCACCGCGCATCGGGCACTGTTTCATCAGCTGCGGCTCGCGACGAGCGATCACGACGCTGACCAATCGCGGCGAAAAGCAGCAGGCTCGCGGTTCATCCGACAATTTTGTTTATTGGTAGTAATGAGCAACTACTTCTAAAAGTGCCTCTGCATTTACACTTGCGATCCGGTTGGAAACTGATTGTCAGCAGGTGCGCTGCCGCCGCGGTCATAACAACACGCGTAATGTGATTCTTCGCTCCCTTGTCGAGCGAATCGACCGGGTGTGGTGTCGCTGCGGCGATTTGATCGGGAGTGCGTAATGCGTGCCATCATGCCCAAATTGCTCCTCAGGGCGACTCTGTTCGCCTTGACCATCGGTCTGGTACCTGCGTCGGCGCAGCCGCTTGCGCACGATTATCCCGGCGACAGGCCGATCGAGATGACGGTGATGTTCGGGGCCGGCAGCGCCGCGGACGTGACCGCGCGCCACCTCGCGGACGGCATGGCGAGACTGCTGGCAGCTCCCGTTGTCGTGGTCAATCGAACCGGCGCCGGCGGTGCCATCGGATACCGATATGTCAGCAAGCAGAGTCCCGACGGACACTCGATTGTCTGGAACTCGAACTCCATATCGTCCACCTACCATTCCGGAATGCTGCCGTTCGATTACAACGCCTTCGACGCCGTGGCGCGCGTCAGTGTTGAAAGTCCGGTGCTGGCGGTGCGCGCCGACGCGCCATGGAAGGATTTGCGTGAGTTTCTTGACGACGCGTGCGCGCATCCGGGCAAGATGCGCGTCGGCAATTCCGGTACTGGGAGCCATACGCATTTTTCCGCTGCCGCCCTGTTCGGCATCGCCGGTGCAGAGGTCATTGCAGTGCCATTCGGCGAGGGGCAGGCTCTCGTCAATCTGCTCGGTGGCAGAATAGAAGCGGTCGTTCAGCTGCCGGCTGCGCTTGTCGAGCATGTCAAATCCGGCGAGCTGCGCATCCTGACGGTGCTGGCTTCTGCGCGCGATCCAATATTTCCCGAGGTTGCGACTGCCGCCGAGCTGGAGCTGCCGGTGAGTCTCGAAATGTGGCGCGGGATTGCGGTGCCCAAAGGCACTCCCAAGCCGATCATAGAGCGATTGGATGACACCATCAGACGCACCGTCGAGTCGCAGGCGTTTGTCGACGCGGGCAGCGCGCTCGGATTCAGGCCTGCTTACCTGCCTTCCCGCGAGTTCGCACAGCTGATTGCCCGCGATGACGCCAAGCTCGCGCAGCTCATGCTTGATCTTGGACTGAAAAAATAGCGGCGCGCACCTGCATGGACGGCGCGCGCAGCTCATGTAGACGAAGCTAGCGCTGATTGCGACGCGATTAAACGTTATCGTCACCCGCGGGCTTGACCCGTGGGTCAATCTTCTTCGTAAAAAGATGGATTGCCGGGTCAAGCCCGGCAATGACGCACGCAGTAAATGCAAACGGGACAGTTTCAGATCGAGTAGTAGGCTGGTGCTACTCGA
>DATCJI010000086.1:0-2062 GCA_036562835.1 Xanthobacteraceae bacterium
GTCCGCGAGCCCCGCGATGGCAACAATATCGCCGGCAGAGGCCTCCTCGACCGGGCTGCGCTCGAGACCGCGAAAGGCGAGGACCTTGCTGACGCGCCCCTCCTCGATCACCCTGCCATTGCGATCCAGCACTTTAACGGCCTGGTTCGGCCGCACGGCGCCCGATGTGATGCGGCCCGTTACAATACGGCCGAGATACGGATTGGCCTCCAGAATCGTGCCAAGCACCCGAAATGGCCCCTCCTCGACTACCGGCGGCGCGACATGGACGGTCAACAGATCGAACAGTGCGGTCATGCCTTGATCGTCAGGCCGCTCCGGGGAGGCCGCCATCCAACCTTGCTTAGCGGAGCCATAGAGCACCGGAAAGTCGAGCTGTGCCTCGCTCGCATCCAGCGCGGCAAACAGATCGAACACCTCGTTGACCACCGCAGCCGGCCGTGCGTCCGTGCGATCGACCTTGTTGATGACGACGATGGGCCGGAGGCCCACCTTGAGCGCCTTCGATACTACGAACTTCGTCTGCGGCAGAGGACCCTCGGCGGCGTCGACCAGCAGAAGCGCGCCGTCGACCATGTTGAGGATGCGCTCGACCTCGCCCCCGAAATCCGCATGCCCAGGTGTATCGACGATGTTGATGCGCACGTCGCGCCAAAGAATCGAGGTCACCTTGGCCAGAATCGTAATTCCGCGCTCGCGTTCGAGGGCGTTTGAATCGAGCGCCCGCTCCGCAACGCGCTGGTTCTCGCGCACGGCGCCCGACTGCTGCAGCAAGCGGTCCACCAGCGTGGTCTTGCCGTGATCGACGTGGGCTATGATGGCAACGTTGCGCAGATTCATGCGGGTTTCTGGTGGGCAAGAAATTTGCGGGCCACAACGGGCCCGCTTGCGGCTTTACATATAATGGTCCGTCGGCGCGAGGCAATGTGCTAGGCTTGGCCTGCTGAACTTCAGGAGGCCCGCCTGCGCTCTCCCATTGCGGTGAAGAACCAGCGCCGAGTCCTGTGCGTTTTCCCGCGCTACGCGCCGGCCTTCGGCACGTTCAATCATGCCTTTCCGCTTATGAAAGGCGTCCGCGCCTTCATGCCGCCGCAGGGGCTGCTGCTGATTGCCGCTTACATGCCGGCGGCGTGGCCGGTGCGCTTCATCGACGAGAACATCGCGCAAGCGACAGCAGCGGATTTCGCGTGGGCGGACGTGGTCATGGTCAGCGGTATGCATGTGCAGGCGCCGCATATTCACGACATCGCGGCGCGCGCGCATGCAGCGGGCAAGGTAGTGATGTTGGGCGGGCCCTCTGCGTCGGCTGCGCCCGAGAACTATCCCGAGTTCGATTACATCCATGTAGGCGAGATTGGCGACGCGACCGATGCCCTGATCAGTCGCCTCGACGAGAGCGTCGCACCGCCGTGTGCGCAAATGCGATTCGAGACGCGCGAGCGTCTGCCGCTCGCCCAGTTTCCAATCCCGGCCTACGATCTCGTCCCGCTCAAGCATTACCTCATGTTGACACTGCAGTTCTCGAGCGGATGTCCGTACCTTTGTGAGTTTTGCGACATTCCCAATCTTTACGGGCGTCAGCCCCGGCTCAAAACCGCGGTCCAGCTCATTGCCGAGCTCGACACGATGCGGAAACAGAAGGGGCATCCGCCCGTCGTTTATTTCGTGGACGATAATTTCATCGGCAATCGCAAGGCTACCAAGGAGATGCTGCCGCATCTGCTCGAATGGCAAAGGCAGCATGGCTACCCGATGCATTTCACCTGCGAGGCGACGCTCAACATCGCCAAGCAGCGCGACATCCTGGGGCTCATGCGAGAGGCATCGTTCCTGGGCGTTTTCGTCGGCATCGAAACCCCGGACGCGGATGCACTCAGGGCCATGCGCAAGAGCCAGAACGTCGCCGTGCCGATGCTCGAGTCGATAAAGACCCTCAACGATTACGGTCTCGAGGTCACTTCGGGCATTATCCTCGGGCTCGATAGCGACAGCGATGATACCGAAAGCCGACTCAAGGAGTTCATCGACATCTCACACATCCCGATCCTCACCATCAATCTGC
>DATCJI010000223.1:0-7077 GCA_036562835.1 Xanthobacteraceae bacterium
GATTCAGCAAGCGCCGGACCTGGACCGCATCCTGTGGCTTGATTTGCAGGATCGCCAAGCCGCGAGCATCCATCGGGACTGTTCCGGCGGGAACAGAGGCATCGACCCGAAGCCAAGCCCGCAACGGGGCGGCATTGCCCGCATCAAGTTCGACGATCGCGTCTTCTGTTCCGCCAAATGCTTTCGCATCGACGGGGTTGAGCCGGCAAATGCGCCTCTGACTGACGGCCCCGGGCTCGAATACTTTGTCATCGAGCACTGCACTCAGGGTTCGCCGCGATGCGCGCAACTGCTTGCGCCTGCGAAGAGTGGCGGCAGAGTCCAGTTCGCCAGACGACTGTAGCAGCACGCCGTAGATGTCCGCCGCGGCTTCCGGCGAAACGTATTCCTCTCTTACGTCGAACGCGACCCGTTCCGGATCGCGCTCGAGCGGATCGCCGTATCCGCCGCCGCCCGCCGACCTGATCACAACCCTGGCGTCTTGTTCAACGGCATGGCCCGCGACCTTGCCGGGTGTGTCGAACTCCTCGATACGACTATGCCGATCGATCCATGAGCCGACAGGAACACCAGAGCGGCCACCGAGCACTCCGAAGGCGGGGAGCAGTGCGCCATCCGACAACAACGAGTAGCGCGCGCCAGGCACCATCACGCGGAGCGCGCGCTGCATGGAGAGACCGCCGCGACTCCTTCCCGCTCCGCCCGAGTCGGTGCAGAGCCACGAGCTCTCCACGAGCAGGGGCATGCGCGTCTCAATAACCTCGGTCGATTGCACGGTAACGAGGTCACCCCAGTCGATGCTGGCCATGGCGCTCGGTCCGTCGTCCTCCTTGAAAGCGCCGTTGCCGCCCGCTGACCATTCGTAGTGCACCCACTCGCGTCCCGATGCGGCATCGAAGCCGCCGATCAGGTTGTGAAACGACGTGCGGCAGAGATCGCCTGCCACCTTGTCCGGAACGATCTGCGACAGTGCCCCGATCATTGTGGCAATGACGCGTTTGCGGATCTCTCCATGCGAGCCCGCGGGAGCAGGGCGTTGCACATTCACGATGCTGGCAGGTGGCGTAATCACCTCGATGGGGCGGAATGAGCCCTGGTTTAATGGTGCTTGCGGATCGAACACGGACTTCATGGTGATGAAAACCGCCGCTGCCGAGACCGCCGCGGTGGAATTGACCGGAAATGGCACCTGCGGCGATGCACCGGTGAAATCTGCGAGCATCCGATCGCCGCGGATCGTGAGCGCAAGGGGCAGTAGCAATGGCTCGAAGCGGCCACCTATGAACGTCTCGAGATAATCTTCGTAATGATACGTTCCGTCCGGGAGGCTCGCGATGCATTCGCGCATCCTTGCCTCAGCGCGATTGAGATCAAGCCGCACGGCCTCGAGTAGGGTCTCCAGACCATATCGGGCGCAGATCTCGTGGATGCGTTTTTCCGCAACCCGGCATGCAGAAAGACTTGCCTGGAAATCCCCGAGCCGCTCCTCCGGCACGCGCATATTGGCGAGCAGGAGATCGAGCGCCGCCTCGTTCATTCGCCCCTCCTGCATAATCTTGATGGGCGGGATGCGAATGCCTTCCTGATAGATTTCGGTGGCCTTGCCCGACATGCTGCCCGGCACCATCCCCCCTACATCCGCCCAGTGCGCGCGCACCGCTGGGAAGAAGATGAGCCGGTCTTCGCGAAACACCGGATAGATGATGGTGACGTCATTGAGATGCGTTCCCCCCGCATACGGATCGTTCGCCAGGATGGCATCGCCCGGCGCGAGCTCTTTACCCATCCTTTCCATCGCTGAACGTACGGTCCACGGAAGCGGCACCACGTGCGAGCCGATGTCTTCCGACTGCGCCACGACCTGGCTGTCCGGCGCAAACAGGCCGCAGGAGTAATCCTTGGCGTCATAGATCGCGACCGAGCTTGCCGTGCGCGAGACGGTTGCGCGCATTTCGCGCACGGTCGAAACCAATGCCTGAGTGAGCACTTCCAGCGTGATCGGATCGAGCGCTTGCGCCATGTCACGCCCTGCGCATCACCAGACAGCCGAGGCGATCGAGCGACACCGCCCAAGACGCAGGAACAACCGTGGTTGAACCGGGTTCTTCAATGAATGCGGGTCCCTGAAAAACTTGTGCTGCGGGAAGCTGCTCGCGGTCGAACATGGGGAGCTCGTGTTCAACGCCATTAAAGATTGATTGACGCGTTCCCCTGCGCGCGTCGGCAAGCGTGCGTGTTGCAGCGTCGATTTCGCGCAGTGCCGGCTTCTCGGACAAGCCGTACGCCGCAATCCGGTAACTCACGACCTCAATTGGTCTTCCTGTCGCGGCTCCATAACGCGCCGCATAGACATCATTGAAGCGGTGCTCGACCGCAGAGATGCTGTCGATCTCGAGCGGAACAGGCACCGAGAGCTCGAACGACTGCCCGACATAGCGCATGTCGAGGCTGGCCGCGTAGCGCCGCCGTTCGGCAGGAAAATCCGTCAGTTCTGCTTCGCCTTGCCGAACGAGCTCTTTCAGGTTGTCGCGTATGTCTGAGACGCGCAGCTCCGTTGTCGCGGATACGCGCGTGCGCACGAAGTCCCGGCGCACGTCCGCGAGCAGGAGACCAAGCGCAGAAAAGTTGCCCGGCATGGGCGCGATCACGACGGTCTGCATTCCCAGTTCATCGGCGATCGCAGCGGCGTGGAGCGGCCCTGCGCCGCCAAACGCAATCAAGGCAAAGTCGCGCGGATCAATGCCCCGCATGACCGATACTTCCTTGATTGCGCCTGCCAGAGACACTGCGGCCAGCCGCAGGATTCCTTCAGCCATGGCGATGGTGTCCAGGCTGAGCTCGGCAGCGAGATTGCCCACCGCAAGACCGGCCGCGGTCGCATCGAGGGCGATTTTTCCACCGAGCGGCCGCTCAGTGCCGAGGCGTCCAAGCACGACGTTTGCGTCCGTTATTGTGGGCTCGGTGCCGCCACGGCCGTAGCAGGCGGGCCCCGGCAACGCGCCCGCCGAGCGCGGCCCCACGGAAAGGAAGCCGCCGCGGCTCGCAGCAATGCTGCCGCCACCCATGCCAATCGAATTGATGTCGATCTGCCGCAGCTTCAGGGGAAGGCCGCCGACTCTGCCTTCGGTGGTCATGGCGTATTCGCCGCCGCGGACCAGGCAGACGTCTGCGGAGGTGCCGCCCATATCGCAGGTGATCACGTCCGGATGCCTACTCGTGGCCCCCACGTGACTCGCTGCAATTACTCCGGCTGCGGGGCCCGATAACATCGAGAGCACCGGGAGCGCCTGCACACGCTCCGCAGGAAGCGAGCCACCGTTCGAAGTCATGATGGAGAGCGGCGCCGAGCATCCCGCGACCGCCAGCCTCTCACGCAGGAGGCGCAGATACCGCTTCATGCGCGGGGCCACATAGGCATTGAGCGCGGTGGTGGAAAACCGCTCGTATTCCCGGAATTCCGGCAACACTTCCGATGAGGTCGTCAGCGTGATTGCCGGAAGCCGCTGTCTGATGCGTGCTGCACAACGCCGCTCGTGCTCCGGATTGGCATAGGCGTGCAAAAAGCATATCGCGATCGCCTCGATTCCTTCCGCCCCAAGGTGCTCCGCTATGTCGTTCACTTGCTCTTCATCCAGCGGCGTTACCACAGAGCCGTCCGCGCGCAGACGTTCAGTGACTTCGATGCATCGGCTGCGTGGCACGAGCAGGCGGGGAGGGGGCGCCTTGATGTTGTACATGGCGGTGCGATTTCCGCGGCCAACGACAAGTACGTCCTTGTGGCCTGTGGTGATCAACACCGCGATCTGCGCTCCGTCGCGCTCGAGCGCCGTGTTTGTTGCGACCGTCGTGCCGTGCACGATGCGATGCAACTCCTTTGCTTCGACGCCAAGCTGGGCAATGCCCGCGAGAATTCCTTCAGACTGATCGCGCGGCGTGGAGGGCGTTTTGCCGACGCGCAGCGTCCCCGAAGCGGGATCGAAGAGGACGAGGTCGGTGAACGTGCCGCCTACATCCACCCCAAGCCAGAGCATACGTGCGTTCACTACCGACCGCTGAAGCTGGGCTTGCGCTTTTCCATGAAGGCCCGTGTGGCTTCACGGTAATCTGCGCTCGCCATAGCCCGATCGATGTGCATCGAAATCTCGGATTGCCGGGAATCCGCCGTGCCGGTGGCGAGCGCCTCGAGAACGAGCTTGCTGCCGGCAATCGAAAGCGGAGCATTCTGGGCGATTTCTTCGGCCAGCGCGCGCGCTTGTGCCAGTGCGTTCGGTGCCAGCACATCAATGAGCTGCAGGGCGGCACACTCCTCGCTCGTGAAAGGACGCCCGCAATAAAGCACCCGCTTTGAATTGGCGAGGCCTACCTGACGATAGAGCAGATCGCATTCAAGCGTGCTGTAAACGATCCCGAGGCGCGCGGCCGGGATGCCCATGCGCGTGCTCGCGTCGCCCACGCGCAAATCGCAGGCCATCGCGAGGCTGCACCCGCCGCCCATGCCGTATCCTGAGATCGCAGCAATCGTCGGTTTGCGGCAGTCCCGCACCGCAAGGAGCGCCGCTTCGGCGTATTTTTCGTATTGACGTCCGGACTCGACGTCGGCGCGCAGGCCAGAAAATTCGCTGATGTCGGCGCCGGCGCTGAAATGCCCGTCGGCACCCGTGAGAATAATGACTCGTATATCTTCCGTTGCGCCCAACTTGGAAAAGATCGCTTCCAGCTCGCGCCACATGGCGAGCCTGATCGCATTGCGTATTCGGGGCCTGTTGAGCGTTACCGTCGCGACGGCATCTTCGCTCGCAACGAGGATGTCCGGGGCTGTGGTCAACGTTGTCTCATGCACTTTCATCGGGCGCCGCCATGAAAAGGCAATGCGCGTGCTCCCCCTCGGCGGCGCAATGCACTTCCCATGCTTTGATTGAGTGTCGTTGTGCCACGAACTCGAGCGAGCCCGCGATCCACGGAGCGAACATGCTGCACACTTTCCGCCGCGCCTTTTCCGGCCTGCCGGTTACGAACACGGAGTGCCTCACGTGCACCGTTGCACACCCTTTGCCGCTGTCGAGTTCAATCACCTCGAACTGTCCCCACCCGCGTTGCGAGAGACGCCGCATATAGTGCTGAAAAACCTGTTCAGCTGAAAAGTCGTGCTCGTCGGCCTCGTGCTCGCACCAGGTATATGCTGAACGGCGCCCGGCAGGCGCAAGAATGCGAGCCAGGCGCTCCGCTCCAAGCTCCGCTTCCACCGCAAAGTGATTGTTTAAAAAGAAATGCTGCGGAACGAGGATCATGGGAAGGCCATCCACAAACCAGCGGCCGGTCGCGTCATCGACTTGGATATCGACTGCGGGTTTCCCCACCTCAGGCCCGCCATACGGTGTGCAACAGCGCCAGCCAATTCTCACCCATGATCCGGCGGATGCGCCGCTCGGGCCAGCCCCGTTTCTGCATGGCGGCCGTAAGGTTCGGCATCTCGCCGATCGAGCGCAAACCATCAGGGTTGATCACCTCGCAGAAGCGCGTGAGCTCGCGTCCATATCCCTTGTCATGGGTGATCCAGTCAAAGAAGTCGTGGCCATAACCTTGCGTGAAATCCGTCCCGATGCCGACCCGTTCCTCGCCGCAAATGTTGATTACGTATTCAATGGCTTCGACATAGTCCTCGACGGTCGCGGTGGTCCCGCGCTTGAGAAAGGGCGGGAACATGGTCACGCCCACGAAGCCATCGTGCTGCGCAATGAAGCGCAATTGCGCATCGCTTTTATTGCGCGGGTGCTCCTTCAGGCCCGCCGGCAAACAATGGGAGTACGCGACCCGCTGGTTGGAAGCGAGGATCACGTCCTCACTCGTTTTCGGCCCTACATGGGAAAGGTCGCAGAGAATGCCGAGGCGATTCATTTCTGCGATCACCTCCCGGCCGAAATCGGACAGCCCCGGATCCCTTGATTCATAGCACCCGGTGCCCACGAGGTTCGTGGTGTTGTAGGCAATCTGCATGATGCCCACGCCGAGCTCCTTGAACAGCGAAAGGTAGCCGAGCTGGTCCTCAATGCCGGAGAGGTTCTGCCATCCCAGAATGATGCCGGTTTTACCGTCCGCCTTTGCACGCCGGATATCGTCCGTGCTGTAGACCTGAACGATCAGATCGCCATGCTCGCGGAACCACATCTTCCAGCGCATGATATTGCGCATGGATTCGGTGAAATTCTCCCAGACGCAGCAGGTGCAATTGGCCGCGGTGAGCCCGCCGCGGCGCATGTCCTCGAACACCTCGCGTCCGAACTTCGAGATGATCAGGCCATCAATGATAATCGCTGCTTCGTGGAGCCTCATGGTTTCTCAGCTTGTTTCCGGTTATCGGCGTCGCTTTTGAGGTTTTAAGAAGAAGATGCACGCCCGGGTCAAGCCCGGGCATAACGCCTTCGGGTCCTCGTTGCTTGAGCGCACTGCTCTCCGCTAGAACGGGCTCAACATTCCCGTTCAGTTTGAGGAGAGCGTAATGGGGTTTTCTAGACGCCGCCTAAGTGCATTGGCGACGGGGTTGCTGGCAGCGGGACTTATTGCCCCGCACGTGTCCTTCGCCAAAGATACCGTGAAGATTGCCTGGATCGGTCCCCTGACGGGCGCGCTCTCCCAGCATGGTATCGGCGGTCGCAATGCGGCGGAGCTTGCGGTCAAGCTCAAGAACGCCGACCCCGCCAGCAAGCACAACTACGAGCTCGTGGCGCTCGATGACGAGTGCAAGCCGAATGTGGGGGTCCAGGTTGCCACGCGTGCCGGTTCCGATCGCTCGATCATTGCCGCCGTTCCACATTATTGCTCGGCAACGGCTATCGCCACCGTGGAGATCTACAATCGTTTCAAGCTCCCCATGGTGGTCTGGGCGGCGGTGTTGCCGGAGATCACGTACGGGAAGAAACTCCCCGAGATTCACCGCGTCAGCGGCACGCTCATCGGTCAGAACCGGGTGGGCGCCAAGTTCATGTCTGATCTTGGCTACAAACGCTTCGTGTCCTTTGCGGACACTACCGACTATGGCAAGTCGATGGACAAATATTTCACCCAGTTCACGCTGGAGAA
>DATCJI010000203.1:0-6121 GCA_036562835.1 Xanthobacteraceae bacterium
ACGGACCACCTCAGAACGTTCGGCGCCACCGAAGTGCCGCGGCGGCAGTATCAGCGGCTGCTGCAGGCAGCTCTGATCGGGGAAGGCGATTTCATGTCCCTTGGCCCCGGTATCACCGGAGCGGAGGCGTTGGCGCAACTCACGTCCGGGTCGCACTCGCTTCCCAAGCGGCAGGCATAGTCCGGGTGCCCCTTCGCATCGAAGATTACGCCCTGATCGGGGATTGCGAAACCGCCGGTCTCGTGGGACGTGACGGCTCGATCGACTGGCTCTGCCTACCTCGATTCGATTCGGATGCATGTTTTGCCGCGCTTCTGGGTGAGCCGAAGAACGGCAGGTGGCTGATCGCTCCCGAGCATCCCGGAGAGGTGTCGCGCAAGTACCGTGACGGCACCCTGATCCTCGAGACGACCTTCAAAACCAGCGAAGGAACGGTCCGGCTGACCGATTTCATGCCGCCGAAGGACAAGTGCTGCGCACTCATGCGCCTGGTCACGGGAGTGGAAGGTCAGGTGCGCATGCGCACCGAGCTGATAATTCGATTCGACTATGGGACCACCGTTCCATGGGTAACGCGGCCACATGGGCACGGCGTTTTGCACGCCGTCGCCGGATCACAAATGCTGCTGCTCAAAACCCCCATTGCCTTGCGCGGGGTCGATCTGAAGACTGTTGGAGAATTCACCGTGAAGGCGGGAGAGCACGTGCCCTTTGCTCTCGCCTATGCGCCCTCGCATCTGCCGCCCCCGCATCTGCACGAGCTCTTCTCCGCCTTGGAGACAACCGAACGATTTTGGCGCGACTGGTCGTCGAAATGCCGTTCCGCCGGAAAATGGTCGAGCGTCGTCGCGCGCTCGCTGATAACGCTCAAGGCACTGACCTTTGCGCCCACCGGCGGCATCGTGGCTGCTCCGACCACATCTCTGCCGGAGCAGATCGGAGGCCCCCGCAATTGGGACTACCGGTTTTGCTGGGTGCGCGACGCCACGTTGACGCTGCAGGCGCTCATGGGGGGCGGCTATTTCGAGGAGGCGAGCGCCTGGCGCGACTGGCTGGTGCGCGCGGTCGCGGGCAGCCCGGCGCAGATGCAGATCATGTACGGTATTGCGGGCGAGCGGCGCCTTTGGGAGTGGGAGGTGCCGTGGCTGCGCGGCTATGAGGATTCAAAACCGGTGCGCATCGGCAACGCCGCACACGCACAGCTGCAGCTGGATGTGTATGGCGAGCTGATGGATGCGCTCTATCAAGGGCGCAAGGGCGGCCTGCCCGGTTACGAGCCTGCCTGGAACGTAGAGCTGGCATTGCTCGAGCACCTCACGGAAATCTGGCACCAGCCGGACAACGGCATTTGGGAAATGCGCATCGAGCCACGCCACTTCACCTTTTCGAAAGTCATGGCGTGGGTCGCTTTCGATCGCGCAATCAAAAGCGTCGAAGAATTCGGGTTGCCCGGGCCGGTCGAGCAATGGCGCTCCGTGCGACAAGACATTCATGCGGATGTCTGCCACAACGGCTTTGATCCCGATATGAAATGCTTTGTTCAGTCGTACGGCAGCAAGGAGCTCGACGCGAGTCTCCTGCTCATGCCTGCGGTAGGTTTTCTGCCGCCCAGCGACGCCCGCATACGGGCGACCGTGGATGCGATCGAGCGTGGGCTCATGAGTGACGGCTTCGTGCTTCGTTACCGGACCGCGAGCACCGATGACGGGCTGCCCGCAGGCGAAGGTGCATTCCTCGCCTGCAGCTTTTGGCTTGCCGACGCTTATTGCCTGCTCGGCCGGCATGGCGATGCTGAGCAGCTCTTCGAGCGGCTCCTGGGCTTGTGCAACGATGTCGGCCTGCTTGCGGAAGAATACGACGGCAGACGAAGACGACTCGTCGGAAATTTTCCGCAGGCTTTTTCCCATATCTCGCTCATCAACACCGCGCACAATCTCAGCCGCGCCGAAAAACCGGTAGAGAAACGCGCGCAGTAAGTCTGAGCATGAGCGCTGAAGATCGCCAGATCGTTGTCCTTGCAGATGCGGAGGAGATTGCCCATCGCGCCGCCGAGCGCCTCATCACGCGCGTAAGGCAAACTGCAAATGGCGCCGCCGTTTGCCTGACTGGCGGATCGAGCCCCGAACGCCTTTATCGGCTGCTGGCGACTGACCACTATCGGAGCAGAATACCCTGGGAACGCGTGCACTGGTTTATTGGCGATGAACGTTTTGTTGCTGGCTCCGACCCGCTCAGCAATTTCGGCATGGCGCGGCGCCTGTTGTTGGATGTAGTCGGCGCCCCTGCGCGCACGCTCCATCCTGTCCCGACCAGCGCCGCCACGCCAGACGAGGCGGCGCTGCTTTACGAAGCCGAGCTTAAGCAATTCTACGGGGCTGAGCGGCTCGAGCGCGCGCGGCCGATGTTCGCACTGGTGCTGATGGGCCTCGGCAGCGATGGACATACGGCCTCGCTCTTTCCAAACAGCCCGGCCGTAGGGGAGCGCCAGCGCTGGGTCGTCGGTGTCGAGCACGCCGGGCTCGCGCCCTTCGTGCCACGGGTAACTTTGACGCTTCCTCCGCTCGCCTCCACCCGTGAAATGCTTTTCCTCGTCAGTGGTGAGCAAAAGCGCGGCATACTTGCGCGGGCGCTCTCAGGCGATGACCTCCCCGCAACCCGTGCTCACTCGAACGGCGATCTCGTATGGCTTGTGGACCGCGCCGCGCAAGGTGCATGACGCAGCTTCCTCATGCTGCACGCCTGATTGCGTCGATTCACTGGAATGGTCATATCTTGTGTGCAGAGGCCGAGCCGAGCCCGCCCTATCATGCAGGACCGCACGACAAAAGAAGAAGCGGGTGAGGAGCTTCCGGTCGTCGCTCGGTTCGTGGTGCGCCGCCGCGCCTATCTTTCTCCGACAGGCTCGCCGTTTCGAAAGCTTCCGGCCCTCGCATCCGAGCGCTCGTTGCTGGTCGCGCTCTACCGCGCAATGGTGCTGGCGCGAGCCTTCGACCTGAAGGCAGTCTCGCTGCAACGCACGGGGCGCCTGGGCACCTATGCGGTGGCGCTCGGGCAGGAAGCGGTAGCTGCGGGCGTGGCGAGCGCAATGCGCGAAGAAGACGTGCTGCTCCCTTCGTATCGCGATAACGCGGCGCTCCTCTGGCGCGGCGTGAAGATGGAGGAGATCCTGCTCTACTGGGGTGGAGACGAGCGCGGCAGTCGCTTTTCCGGGCCGCCTCATGACTTCCCCTACTGCATCCCCGTGGGCTTGCAGGCTCCTCACGCAGCCGGCGTCGCCTTCGCGTTCAAGCTGCGCAAGGAGCCGCGCGTTGCAGTCTGCTTGTTCGGCGACGGCGCCACCTCGAAAGGAGATTTGTGGGAGGCTATGAATTTCGCCGGCGTGCAGAAGTTGCCGGTCGTGTTTGTCGCGAACAATAATCAGTGGGCTATCTCCGTTCCTCTGCGGTTGCAGACTGCGTCGGAGACGATCGCGCAGAAAGCGATCGCAGCAGGATTTGTCGGAGAGCAGGTCGACGGCAATGATGTGATCGCGGTGCGGGCGGCGGCCGAGGAGGCGATCGCGGCAGCACGGGCGGGTGAAGGCCCGCGCTTGATCGAGGCGCTGACCTATCGATTGGGCGATCACACCACCGCCGATGATGCGGGACGCTATCGGCCCCCTGAGGAAGTGCAGGCGCACTGGAAGGAGGAGCCGATTGCGCGGCTGCGCGCCTATCTTGTGAGCCAAAACGCCTGGACGAAAGCGCAGGAGGAAGCGCTGGCAAGCGAGTGTCAGGCCCGTGTGGACGCAGCCGTCGAGCACTATTTGGCCACCGCACCGCAGCCGCCGGTGACGATGTTCGACCATCTCTATGCCGAGCTTCCTGAAGCCTATGCCAAACAACGCGAAGAGCTTCAGGAGACAGAGCTCCAGGAGAAAGAGCTCGAGGAAAACACGCCAGCGGGCAAGCCGCATGCCTGAGCGCACGCTGGTCGAGGGCATCAATCTGGCGCTTGCACGGGCGATGGCAGATGACCCGACCGTAGTCGTGCTGGGCGAAGATGTCGGGGTGAACGGCGGAGTTTTTCGCGCCACCATTGGCCTGCAGGAGCGGTTCGGTGCCGATCGGGTCGTCGACACGCCTTTGTCCGAGTTGCTTATCAGCGGCCTGTGCGTAGGCATGGCCGCGCAGGGATTGCGCCCGGTCGGCGAAATTCAGTTTATGGGTTTTCTCTACCCATGCATCGATCAGCTCGTAAATCACGCTTCGCGCCTGCGCCATCGCACCCAGGCACGCCTGACCTGTCCGATGGTGTTGCGCACCCCGCATGGGGCGGGCATTCGCGCGCCTGAGCATCACTCGGAAGCGACGGAAGCCATGCTCGCCCACATCCCGGGCTTGCGCGTCGTTATCCCGTCTTCTCCCGAACGCGCCTACGGCCTATTGCTCGCAGCCATCCGCGATCCCGATCCTGTGATTTTTCTCGAGCCGACGCGCATCTATCGGGCGGCAAAGGGCGAGCTGGAGGATGATGGCGAGGCGCTGCCTCTGGATGTGGCGTTCGTTCTGAAAGAAGGGCGCGACGTGACACTGATAAGCTGGGGCGCCATGGTGAAAGAGACATCCGCGGCCGCCGAGCTCCTTGCTGATGAAGGCATAGACGCGGAGGTGATCGATCTCGCCACGCTGAAACCTTACGATGAGGAGACAGTGCTTGAGTCCGTATCCAAGACCGGCCGCTGCGTCATCGTGCATGAGGCGGCACGCACCGGCGGCTTCGGTGCGGAGATCGCCGCCTTGATTGCCGAACGAGGGCTGTTGTCGCTGCTTGCTCCACCGGTCCGCGTCACCGGCTATGACACGATCATTCCCCTGCCCCGGCTCGAGCAGCACTACATGCCCTCGGTCGACCGTGTTGTCGTGGCCGCACGCAAGGTGTGTCAGTTCGGCTGAAGGAGCGCGCGATGCGGCAATTCAATCTGCCCGATCTCGGCGAGGGGCTCGAGGAGGCGGAGATCGTGACCTGGTTTGTAAATGAAGGTGACAACGTCGTTGCCGATCAACCGCTCGTTTCCGTTGAAACCGACAAAGCGGTAGTTGAAGTGCCCTCTCCCTGGAGCGGTCGCATTGCGCACCTGCATGGAGCAAAGGGCGATCTGATCAAGGTTGGCGCGCCGCTCGTCGCGTTCGCGGAAGGCCCGCAAGAAGACACGGGCACCGTAGTCGGCGAGATCGACCGAGGCGGGCCGCCAACACACCACGACCGCGCGCCGAGCGCACCAGCGAGAGCGCCGCAGGCCTTGCCGGCCGTGCGCGCACTCGCTCGCAAGCTCGATGTCGATCTCAACCTCGTGCAGGGAAGCGGTCCAGGGGGCACCATTACCCGCGCCGATGTCGAACGTGCCGCGAAAAGTCTTACCGACGCAGGCCCGGCGGAGCCGTTGAAAGGCGTGCGCCGTGCCATGGCGCAGCGCATGTCGGCCTCCCACGCCGAAGTGGTTCCAACCACTGTTACGGAGGAAGCCGACATCGCGGATTGGCCCAAGGGGGAAGACATTACCATCCGGCTGGTGCGCGCGATTGCGGCCGCGTGCAAAGCGGAGCCTTCGCTCAACGTCTGGTACAATGCACAAGCCGGTGAGCGCCGCCTGATCAATCGTATTGATATCGGGATTGCGGTCGACACCGATGGTGGCCTGATCGTGCCCGTGTTGCGCAACGTGGGCGAACGCGATGCGCGCGATCTGCGGGCCGGCCTTGACCGCATGCGTGCGGACGCCAAGGCGCGTTCCATCCCGGTCGAGGAGCTGCGCGGCGCCACCATCACGCTCTCGAATTTCGGAATGATTGGCGGACGCTTTGCAAGTCTGATCGTCGTGCCCCCTCAGGTCGCGATCGTAGGCTCAGGCGTCGCCATGGACCGCGTTCGGGCGTATCGCGGCGAGGTGGCAGTGCGGCGCATTGTGCCGCTTTCGCTGACGTTCGATCATCGCGTCGTGACAGGCGGCGAAGCGGCGCGTTTTCTGATGGCGCTAAAGGCGGATCTGGAAAAGGCGACGTAGGGTGGGTTGAACGTCAGCGAAACCCACCGTCGCATGCATAAGTGTTGATGGGTTTCGCTATCGCTCAACCCATCCTAC